>DCVC01000355.1 GCA_002328625.1 Bacteroidales bacterium UBA2198 | reverse complement strand
GAGGTTATCCTTGAAGCGATTAACAGAGCAGGTTATAAACCGGGAACTGATGTCAGCATCTGCCTCGATCCCGCTGCCAGTGAAATGTGGGAAGACGGTAAATACAAATTGTTTAAAAGCACAGGAAAGCTGATATCAAGCGATGAACTGATTAGATTATGGGAAAACTGGGTAAATCAGTATCCTATTGTATTGATCGAAGACGGATTAGCTGAAAATGACTGGACCGGATGGAAAAACCTGACAAACGTTCTTGGAAATAAAATTGAGATTGTTGGGGATGATCTTTTCTGCACCAACAAAACTATTCTTGCTGAAGGTATAGATAAGGGAGTAGCAAACTCCGTTCTGATCAAACTTAATCAGATTGGTACAGTAACAGAGACCCTTGAGACAATTGAGCTGGCCTACAGGAACAATTATAACGCATTTGTATCGCACCGCAGCGGTGAAACAGCCGATAGTTTCATTGCTGATCTTACTGTTGCTGTAAATGCCGGGCATTTAAAAACAGGAAGCGGCTGCCGCGGTGAAAGGATTGAAAAGTTCAACCAGCTTATGCGTATTGAGAATGAACTCGGCAAATATTCAAAATTTGCCGGCAAAAAAGCCTTTAAGAACGCTTAATTTAGGGCTTTATCTTCTCAAATAAGCCAATAAGCCTGGTTTGATAGATCTCAGCGATCTGTGGCTCGTGATCACCAATGGGTTTGACAGGGATAAGATCAATCACTTCAATCGGAGTAAGTCCTGATTTGTACATCATATCAAGAGAAGCGATGATCGTATCGTATATTGATTTTTTGCTTTCATCTTCTGTTAATCTAATTTTCCCTCCGATATCTGCAAGTTCCTGCCACTGGAACCCGAAACAGGTCGGAAGCATGGCTGATATGATCGCGTAGCTCTCAAGCTTTTTTTCAGGAACTTCAAAAAAGGACTCCTCAAGAAAAAGAAAAGATCCTTATTGAAATCCAAAACATGGGCGTAACCGTTGGATGCCATAAATATGGCATCTCCAGGACTCTGTATTACGACTAGCTGGGTCGGTATACCGCAAGTGGTATTGAAGGTCTGGAGGACAAAAGAGCAAAGATCACAACAATTCTTAGGTGTCAGATTATTGACTCCGTGGGCAAAAAATCCTCTGTTGGATTTATCATTTTTCATTTCAGAGGGGTCGTCAATCATATTTTATTATAACAGGTTTGGGGCAGAATAAAAAACACTCCTGATTAATAATCTGACAAGGGCATTTCGTAAATCTACGAAATGTTTTGGAAAAATGCAAAAAAAATGCAGAAATCGTTAATCAGAAAGTGAACGGCTTATTACTCTGAATTTATTAGAACAGGAAGCCATGTATAATTGATCTAGTTTTATTTTGTTTTGGTTGTGTACCTGAAATATTCGAAGTAAGGTTCAAAGTGTAAAAATAAGTATTCCGGTACCATGAATAAATAACATTTCAAAAATGATTAACTTTGGGCGCTTGAAAAGCAATTTATTAAAATACGAAGAGGTTTAATTGTGGCAAACTTGCTCAGACCATATGGTGCCAAACAGGAAGCTTTTGACAAACGCTATCTTGAGATGGCTCTTATCTGGGCTCAGAATTCTTATTGTAACAGGAGAAAAGTGGGGGCCCTTATAGTTAAAGAGAAGATGATAATTTCTGATGGTTATAACGGAACTCCTGCAGGTTTTGAAAATGTATGTGAAGATGAGAACAACGTAACAAAACCCTATGTCCTTCATGCAGAAGCAAATGCCATAACAAAAGTCGCAAAGTCGAATAACTCAAGCGAGAACTCCACGCTTTATGTAACTTCATCTCCATGCATGGAGTGTTCCAAACTTATTATTCAATCGGGCATAAGAAGAGTGGTTTATTGCAACCGGTATCATAATACCGATGGGATTGATCTTCTTAAACGAGCCGGGATTGAACTGGTTTACATTGATCCTGAAAAAGACACCTATGAAGTACAATAACTCAACCAGGAGTGTTATCCTGCCTCTGCTGCTGGCATTATCCCTGATAGGGGGAATTCTCATTGGTAAATACCTGCCTAAAAATAGTCCTTTATCACAGCACGCTACTTTCAGGGTAAGAAATGACAAGATAAACAGTATACTTAATATAATTGAATCGGATTATGTTGATTCTGTTAACAGAAGTGATCTTGTCGAGGCTGCCATTCCTGCTATTCTGAAAAAACTTGATCCTCATTCGGTATATATTCCTGCCAAGGATCTTATTCGCGCCAATGAACCGCTACAGGGTAATTTTGACGGTATTGGTATTTCTTTCAACCTTCTGACCGACACAATACTGGTTATCAGTACAATCCCCGGGGGACCTTCTGAAAAACTCGGTTTGCTGCCGGGAGACAAGATCATTTATGTGAATGATTCCCTCGTTGCCGGAAAACGTCTTAGTGATGAAAAGGTAATGGGGATGCTCAAAGGTCCAAGGGGTACTGTTGTAAGAATTAAGATCTTAAGGAGGGGGCATAAGGAGCTTTTACCTTTTGAGATCACCCGTGATAAGATACCTATTTACAGTGTGGATGTAAGCTATATGGTAAATGACCACACAGGATATATAAGGATAAACAATTTTGCAGTAACCACGTATGATGAATTTATTAAAGGTCTTTTGGAGCTGAAGGGAAAGGGAATGACAAGTCTGATACTTGACCTCAGAGGCAATTCAGGAGGAGTAATGGAGCCTGCCATTCAGATTGCTAACCAGTTTCTTAAAGAGGGCCAGCTCATTGTTTACACAAAAGGCCGTTCACAGCCGCGAAACGATGCAAAGTCAACCGGCAGGGGGGAATTTGAAACAGGAGATCTGGTTGTCTTATTAGATGAATGGAGCGCCTCAGCCAGTGAGATTCTTGCAGGTGCAATACAGGATAATGACAGGGGGACAATAATAGGAAGAAGATCTTTCGGCAAAGGTCTGGTTCAGGAACCAGTTCCTTTCGCTGACGGATCGGGTATGAGACTTACTATTGCACGCTATTATACACCAACGGGACGGTCGATACAAAAGCCATATAACAATGGATTTGATGAGTACTTTGACGACCTGAACGACAGGTTAAGGAGAGGAGAGTTTGAGGTGTCAGACAGTATCCATTTCTCTGATTCGCTCAAATTTATTACACCTGGTGGGCGTATAGTATATGGTGGAGGCGGAATAATGCCCGATAAATTTATACCGGTTGACACCTCCGGGATTTCTCCTTATTTCCTGAAAGTAAGGCCTCTTATTTATCAGTTTGCACTGAAATATACTGAGACCAACAGGGAGAATCTGAAGAAATACATCGAGACCGGTGATATGGAAAAGTATCTCGACAGGCAGGGGCTTGTAGATCAGTTTACAGACTTTGCTTTCAAAAATCATGGTATCAAACGAGATCAGGACGGAATAAGAATATCAGGAAAAGTGATTCACACTCAACTGAAGGCATATATCGCCCGTAACATACTTGATAATAAAGGCTTTTACCCTATCTGGCAGGAGATTGACACTACGCTGAAATATGCGATTGAGTTTCTGAAAAAATAAAGGGTACGGGGTTTGAGTTACAGGGGAGATCTGCTAATTTTCTAATCCTCTGACGAAATTGCTCAGGATCTCTAATGACTTATCTTCCTCTTCAATAAATCCAAGATGTCCGGAGTTTTCCAGGAGTACCACTTGTGCATTTGGCGGCAGCATGACTCTTGACAACACTGTATCAGAAGAAATATACTTATCTTTTTTACCCAGGATCCAAAGACAAGGTACTTTGCCTTCTTCCATTAATTTCACCCTTGACGGCCTGCTCATCATGCCGTTCAAAACAGCTATTATGCCCGCATCCGGGATCCTTGCAGCATTATCCTTTAAGTGTTTAAGTTCATTCGCAAATTTTGTTAGGTTTTCTTCAGCAAACATATTTGAAATATTATTGGGGTACATAAGAAATTTCTTTCCTGCCCTGACTAATAGTATTTCCCGTTCCCTTTTGGTTCGTGCTTCAAGTGTGTCGTCTAAAGGATGGGAATGGAAAAGGCAATAGCCGGAAAGCCTGTCCGGAAACATTTCTAGTAAGGCCAGGATAACATACCCTCCTAGCGAATGACCGGTAATAAAGGCTTTCTTAATATCCAGGCTGGCCATCAGTTCATTGACTGCAGAGGCCATTAATTCCATCGAATGGGACTCGCCATAAATAGTTGACCTGCCATGCCCCGGAAGATCAACTGAAATCACACGATAGCGGGAAGTAAGTTTCCCTGCAAAGCTTTGCCAGATATCAGAGGATTCAAGATATCCATGAATCAGAATTATAGCTTCTCCTCTTCCCGAATCTGTGTAATATATTTTACCACCATTGTATAAAATGTAGTATTCCATGACAGTCACTTTATGAAAAACGGCTCCCTGTTTTAACCTCTATATAAATATAGTCAAACATGATTGCTTATATGATTATTTAAATATATTTTTATAAACAGGTTTTCAATAGAAACAAAATGATTTCTTAAATAACTCATATCCAATGCATAAGGTGCTTTTTTCTTCTGTTTCTAAAAAGTTCATAATGGCTCTGGCAGGATTATTCCTGCTGTTGTTTCTTCCGGTTCATCTGGTCATAAATCTGATGCTGTTGAAACCTGATCCTGAACCTTTCAATAAAGCTGCTCATTTTATGGCAACCTTTCCGGTAATTAAGGTCATTGAGGTAGTGTTGATCCTTGCTATTCTGACACATATAGGATGGGGTATTTATCTTCAGATCGAGAACTGGATTGCCCGTCCTGTGGGTTACACCAGCGGCAGCAAAGCAGAAACTTCATTCTTTTCTAAGTTTATGATCTGGACCGGGGCATCAGTATTGACATTCCTTATCATTCATTTCAATAATTTCTACTTCATCAGACTGGGATTTGTGGAGGGCGATCCGAAAAACTTTTATTCTGTGGCTCATGGTCTTTTCAAGATACCGGCCTATAATTATATCTACCTGGCCTGTTTTGTTCTTCTCGGATTACATCTTTTTCATGCTTTCTCCTCAGCTTTTCAGACTCTCGGTTTAAACCACAGGATCTGGACACCGGTTGTAAAAGTTATTGCGTGGATATATGCAATAGGACTACCGCTTGGATTTGCATTTATTTCAATAACAATCTGGAAATTCAGATAGAAAACCAAAGTCATGGCAAAATTAAATTCGAAAATACCTGATGGTCCGCTTGCACAAAAATGGACAAAATTCAAAGCATCTGTTAAGCTTGTGAATCCTGCAAATAAAAAGAAGCTCGACATCATTGTTGTCGGCACCGGCATATCAGGTGCTGCTGCAGCTTCTTCACTTGGTGAGCTCGGTTATAATGTCAAGAATTTCTGCTATCAGGATACTCCCCGCAGAGCACATTCTGTTGCTGCCCAGGGGGGTATTAATGCTGCAAAAAATTACCAGAATGACGGAGACAGTGTTTACCGGCTTTTTTATGACATGATAAAAGGAGGAGATTACAGGGCACGGGAAGCAAATGTATACAGGGCTGCTGAAGTAAGCAATGAAGTTATTGACCATTTTGCAGCCCTTGGAGTACCTTTTGCCAGGGATTATGGAGGGACCCTTGATACCCGTTCATTTGGCGGAGTTCAGGTTTCACGAACCTTTTACGCCAAAGGACAGACCGGACAACAATGTCTTCTGGGGTGTTATTCTTCACTTAACAGACAGATTAAAAAGGGGAATGTTAAGATGTACCCTCGTCATGAAATGCTTGACCTCGTTGTTATTGAAGGCAAAGCAAGGGGTATAATAACCCGGAATCTCCTGACCGGTGAAATAGAGAGACATTCTGCCCATGCTGTAGTACTTGCAACAGGAGGATATGGAACTATTTATTATCTCTCCACTCTTGCTGTTAATTCCAATGCTTCCGCAGCATGGAAAGCACATAAGAAAGGGGCTTTTTTTGCAAATCCCAGTTTCATCCAGATACACCCCACCTGTGTTCCCCAGTTAAATGAGTTTCAATCAAAGCTGACACTGATGTCAGAATCGCTCCGTAATGACGGCAGGGTATGGGTGCCTGTAACAAAAGGAGATAAAAGGCCCGTTAATGAAATCCCTGAAGAGGAAAGAGATTATTACCTTGAAAGAAGATATCCCGCCTTCGGAAATCTTGTACCAAGGGATGTTGCTTCAAGAGCTGCCAAAGAGAGATGCGACGCAGGTTTTGGCATAGGAGAAACAGGTCTGGCAGTGAATCTCGATTTCAGGGATTCTATTAAGAAACAGGGTAAAAAAGCTATTGAAAATAAGTATGGTAACCTTTTCGAAATGTACAAAACCATTACCGGGTCTGATCCCTATGAAGAGCCAATGCGTATTTATCCGGCCGGTCACTATACAATGGGAGGCTTGTGGGTTGATTATGAGCTGATGACTACAATTCCGGGACTTTATGCGATTGGAGAGGCTAATTTCTCGGACCATGGTGCCAACAGACTTGGTGCAAGTTCTCTTATGCAGGCCGCCGGTGACGGATATTTTATTCTGCCAAACACAATCAGCAATTATCTGGCAGATGAAATTCATGTTTCCCGAATCACAACCGATAAATCCGAGTTTGAGGAGGCTGAAAAAGCTGCTGTTGAAAGACTGAACCGTCTTATCTCAATAAAAGGGAAGCAAACGGCCTCTTCGTTCCATAAAAGACTAGGAAAAATCATGTGGGATTACTGCGGAATGATCCGCAATGAGGAAGGCCTTAAAAAAGCTCTGACACTTATCCGTGAATTGAAAAATGAATTCTGGAGAGACCTCAAAGTACCAGGTATTGTTCATGAACTGAACATGGAACTTGATAAAGCAGGAAGGGTGGCTGATTATTTCGAACTGGCTGAGCTGCTTGTTAATGATGCCATTGAGAGAAGAGAATCATGCGGGGCTCACTTCAGGGAGGAATACCAGACTCCGGATGGTGAGGCAAAACGTAACGACCATAAGTTTGCCTATGTTGCTGCGTGGGAATACGCCGGTGAAGGAAGACCATATGTATTGCATAAGGAAGAACTTAAGTTTGAAGAGGTAGAGGTTAAGGTACGGAGTTATAAATAAAGGTGTTAAGGCATAAGGCATTATGGCTTTAAGGTGGGAAGGGTTTAGGGATTAAAATCAATTAATTAACGTTCTTTTAATCACATTAAAACCACATGACTGCACGACCGCACGTTGAGGAGCACCACGATGAAATCCCGCTTTACGGGAACTGCAAGACTGCAAGATTGTTTATTGAAATTACAGAACAACTGATTATTATACTATGAAGCTTATATTAAAGATATGGCGGCAGAAGAATGCCAAAGAGAAAGGTTCGTTTGTCTCTTATAATATGGATAATGTGGCACCTGGAATGTCATTCCTCGAGATGCTCGATGCTCTTAATAAAAACCTTATTGAAGAGGATAAAGATCCTGTTGCATTTGATCATGATTGCCGGGAGGGTATTTGCGGATCGTGCGGAATGTATATAAACGGGCATCCTCACGGGCCGGTCCCTGCCATTACAACCTGTCACCTCTCAATGCGTTATTTTAAGGATGGCGATACAATTTGGGTGGAACCATGGAGAGCCAGACCTTTTCCTGTAATCAAAGATCTCATCGTTGACAGGAGTGCTTTTGATAAGATTCAGATAGCAGGAGGATTCATTTCCGTTAATTCAGGAGCAGCCCCTGAAGCAAATTCAATACTTGTTAAGAAGAAGTATTCGGATGAGGCATTTGATGCCTCTATCTGTATCGGATGCGGGGCCTGTGTGGCGGCCTGCAAGAATGCATCAGCAATGTTGTTTGTATCAGCAAAGATATCGCAGTTTGTCCTGCTTCCCCAGGGCCGTGTTGAGGCTAAAGAAAGGGTGAGGGCAATGGTTGAAATGATGGATGAAGTTGGATTTGGTAACTGTTCAAATACCGGAGCCTGTGAAGCTGAATGCCCAAAACAGATCAAACTGATCAATATCGCACGTCTTAATCGCGAATATTACAAAGCTTATTGACAAACTCCGTATTCCTCTGTGTCTTCTCTGTGGCTTTCTGTGTAACAAATGATTAAGAACTTTCACAGAGTGATACAGAGGATGCACAGAGAGTCATTGAGAAAACCAAATTAATGAATCGGTTCAGGAGCAGGCTGATTCTATTTCTTCTACTGTTTTTGGAATTGGTTTACCAAGAAGTTTATGCCCCTTTTCAGTTATAAGTATATCATCTTCAATCCGGACTCCCCCAAAATCCTTCCATTTCTCAATTTTCTCATAATTTATGAAATCCCTGAATTTGCCTTCCGACTTCCACTGGTCAATAAGTTGGGGGATAAAATAACAACCGGGTTCTATAGTAAACACATGTCCTGGCTTATAAGGAAGGGCAAACCTCAGAAAGGCAAACCCGAACTGATCGCTTCGTTTCACCTCGTCATTATACCCGATATAGTTTTCACCGAGGGCTTCCATATCATGCACATCAAGGCCCATCAGATGCCCGATACCATGCGGCATGCAAAGAGCGTGTGCTCCCAATTCAACCGCTTCGTTAATATCCCCCTTCATCAACCCCAATTCTTTCATACCCGAAGCTATTATTTTACATGCATTAAGATGAAGATCCCTGTTGGACATCCCTGGTCCGGCACTTTTTATTGATTCAGTGTTTGCTTTCAGAACTACATTATAAATATCTCTTTGTCTCTGGTTGAATTTTCCTCCTACCGGTGTCGTACGGGTAATATCAGATGAATAATGAAGGTTAGTCTCGGCACCTGCATCTGTGACCATCATCTTTCCTTTCGTCAGGATATTGTCATGTGAATGGTTATGAAGGGTTTGTCCGTTGATGCTGAGGATTATCGGGAAAGCTGTACCGGCTCCTTCTGAAAGGGCAATACCTTCGATGGCACCGAAGATTTCCTGTTCCTTAGTACCCGGTTTACACATTCTCATTGCCATCGTATGCATATTAAAAGCTATTCCAACAGCTTTTTCGATCTCAGCTATTTCAATCTCTTCTTTTATCGAACGCATGGAAACCACGGCTTTTATCAAATCGACAGAAGCGCGCGTTTTCATCTGGCAGGGATTTTCCCTGAGAAGGGCCCCGAGAGTCATTTTAGTTTCAGCCCTGTATGGAGGCAGAAAATGGATTTTTCTCTTTTTCGAGATTGTATCTTTAATTATATCCTCCAGTTTTGACATAGGAGCAACATTGCTGACTCCGCATTTTGCAGCAAGCTCCTTAACAGTGGGCTGAGGCCCCATCCAGATAATGTCGTCTATATCAAAATCATTGCCGAATATCCAGTCTTTTCCGGTATCAAAATCCATAAGACCAACAAAACCCTGAAGGTCAAGTCCGAAAAAATAAAGGAAATCGCTGTCCTGTCTGAAATGGTAGGCATTTGCCGGATAATTCATCGGGGAATCAACATTACCTATGAACAGGGCTGTCCCTGATTTCATTTGACTGTGCAGGACAGCTCTTCTTTTGGTATAAACTGAGCTTCTAAACATCATTTTGGAGTTTTTGGTTACTTAATATATTCTACTAAAGTACTACTCATTCTCCACTATTCCAATCATTACCGGATAATTAACCAGGGTGAAAAGTAACTTCATTTTATTTTCAGAAATAAGGGTGCAGAATTATATGAAACTTTTCACAATATTTTTCGTATAATTAATTATAAAGAAATGTTATTAACAGCATAAAATCAAAAACTAAAAAACAGAACATTTTAATAATCAACATAATTTATTTGCGAATAGTTAGTGTTATGAACAATATTTTTTTATATTCGCAGTTAAGTTATCAACACAATATTAACACTAACCAGCCGATATGCCTTACAGAAGATTGCCTAACACTGATGCTGCCCGTATCAGGGCGATGAGAATTGCACTCGAAAAAGGAAAAGAAGTTCCTCCGCATAGAATGGCTTATTCGCCAAAAACAATTGTCAGGCTGCAGAAATTTCTTCCACAGTTTGAACATATTATTCATCTCCAGCGCCAGTCTGTTGCATCGCAAAACAATAAGAGCAAGGAGTATTTTGAAACTGTAAGGAAAGCAAGATTGTATCTCACTCATTTCGTCAGGGTGATGAACATGGCAATAATAAGGGGTGATCTGCCGGAAGAAACAAGAGCATTTTACGGACTGGCTACAAATGACCCTACTGTCCCCTCGCTTAACACGGAAAACGAACTTATAAGCTGGGGTAAAAGAATTATTGAAGGTGAAGAATACCGTATCAGAAAAGGCGGATGTCCTATAACCAATCCTACTATAGCAGTTGTAAAAGTAAGATATCAGAATTTTCTGGAAGCCTGGAATCACCATAGAACACTTGCAAAAAGGACAATGGACTACACAGCCAGGAATAATGAACTACGAAAAGAAGCTGATGATATAATTGTCCAGATCTGGAATGAGGTTGAAAACACTCACAGCACCCTGCCTGATGACCAGAGAATGTCAGAATGTGAAAATTACGGCCTTGTATACTTCTACAGGAAAAATGAATTGAACAAGGCAGTCATATCAACTGAAGCTCAGAGCAGTATCTGGCCATAATCACTTAATCATTAAGTTGACAATAGGTAATATATCACTTGGTGAAAATCCCCTTTTCCTGGCTCCGATGGAGGATATTACTGATCCTTCATTCAGGATGGTTTGTAAAATGCACGGGGCCGATTTCATGTTCACCGAATTCATCTCATCTGACGGGCTTATCAGAGATGGGCATAAAAGTCTAAAGAAACTCGAAATATACGATTTTGAAAGACCCATTGGTATTCAGCTTTACGGACATCTTATTGATTCTATGGTAGAAGCAGCGTTAATTGCTCAGGAAGCTGATCCTGAGGTTATTGATATCAATTTCGGATGTCCTGTCAGGAAGATATCGAACAGAGGAGCCGGAGCAGGAATGCTCAGGAACATCCCGCTGATGGTTGAGATGACAGAAGCAATAGTGAGGGCAGTGCAACTGCCTGTGACAGTAAAAACAAGGTTGGGTTGGGATAACAACACCAGGAACATTGTTGATGTGGCTGAAAAGCTACAGGATGTTGGAGTCTGCGCAATCACAATTCACGGAAGGACAAGAGAACAGTTGTATAAAGGTGAAGCCGACTGGACACTTATCGGTGCTGTTAAAAACAATCCACGGATGAAAATACCGGTGATAGGCAACGGTGATATTAATGGCCCGCTTAAGGCAAAAGAGATGTTCGATAAATATGGCGTGGATGGAATAATGATTGGACGCGCATCAGTAGGCAGACCATGGATTTTCAAAGATATAAGGCACTATCTGAACACCTGTGAATTACTGCCTGAACCAGCAATAAATGATAAGGTGGATATAGCTTTGTTTCATCTTGAGAAGTCTCTGGAATTCAAAGAAGGCAAGAGAGCAATATTTGAAATGAGGCGTCACCTCTCAAATTATTTCAAGGGGTTGCCCAATTTCAGGGATACCAGGTTCAAATTACTGACCACTACAGAGGTTGATGAAATAAAAAAACTCCTGGAAGAGATCCGCCAAAGATGGGGTGAATTTCGAACAGAAGATATATCATCCGTTTATGAAATATGATTTATCCCTTTTTCTTTAACTACTTCACTGAGCAGAGGTGAAAAATTTTCCCATTTGAAGATGATCTTCAGGATAAAAATAAAAATCATTCCCAAAACCAGCAGTGATGCAAATTCTGTCCATGGATATACATTATGCTGCTGGTAAACAGCTGCTGTCTGCAAGGCTGAAGATTCATGTGTCACCATAATGCAAAGAAAAATATTATTTGCCGTATGGGCTCCCATCGCAGCTTCAATTCCATCATCAAGTATTGTGATTGCGCCGAATATTAATCCAAAAAGGATATATTGAGGCATCATTGTAAAGAAACCAAAATCTTTAACTTCCGGATTAAAAGCATGCATCAGCCCGAAAAGGACAGACGTCATAACCAGGGGGAACCACCGGGTCCTGATCAAAACAGCTAATCCCTGCATTAAATAGCCCCTGAAAAGAATCTCCTCAAAGGCAGCCTGAAAGGGAATAAAAGTGATGGATATCAGAATCAGGATAACGATAGTTACCGTAGTGTTGTTTAAAGTAAAGTTAGATGGATCCAGCTTCAGGTATAAAAAAAGATATCCGGTCGAGAGGATAAGCCAGACCAGTCCTGATAAAAAGAATCTGTTCCACCTGATGGTCCCGGTGCCGTTTATTATCATCAATAATGATCTTCCATTGAGTGGATTAACAAGCAACGCAAATGTACCCAGACCTACAATAAATGGGAAGAGCATTACTATAAGGCCCAGGTTCGGGTCAAGCCCGAGAACACTCAGGTTATTGGGATCTGATGCTAACTCAGAGATCACTTCAGGATCTGAAGCTGATTTCAAAATAAAAGCCAGAATCAGTGGGAAACCGCCAATGGTATTTGTTGCTATCATAACAGCAGCAAACATTACAAGATATCTCCAGAAGCTGTTTTTTCCGGTGAATGATGATTCAAGATGGTTCATAAGTTCTGGATGATTTTTAAAAGCCGGAGCTGTTTCTTTTAGGATAGTCGATGGAATAATGTAATCCTATGCTCTCTTTCCGGTTACGTGCCATTTTTATAATAAGATAACCCACATTTATTATATTACGGAGTTCGCATATTTTTTGTGAGATCAGTGATCTTTTATAAAGGCTCTCCGTTTCATTATATAGTATTTCCAGGCGCACCATTGCCCTGTCGAGCCGGAGGTCTGATCTTACGATACCAACATAATTGCTCATTATCATCTGGACCTCCTTCAGGCTCTGTGTAATAAGCACCATTTCTTCCAGATGTGTCGTTCCTTTATAATCCCAGTTTGGTATTCTCTCTTCAAAGGTGAGTTCCCCGGGGAGCTTGCCGGAGTGCATAGCGGCACGGTGAGCGAACACTACGGCTTCGATAAGTGAATTTGAAGCCAGTCTGTTGGCTCCGTGAAGGCCGGTGGAGGATGCTTCTCCAAGAGCATAAAGTCTCATTATGTTGGTTTGTCCGTCAGTATCAACTTTTATCCCCCCACATGAATAATGAGCGGCCGGTACTACCGGTATCATATCCCTGGTTATGTCAATGCTGCGCGTAAGGCAATGCTGATATACATTCGGGAAATGGCTTTTCAGGTCTTTTGCATCCAGATGAGTGCAATCCAGCCATACATGGTCATCGCCCCATATTTTCATTTCGTTATCAATGGCTCTGGCAACTATGTCACGCGGAGCGAGGGATCCCCTGCTATCGTACCTGTTCATAAATTTCTCTCCTGCCATGTTCTTTAGAACAGCTCCATATCCTCTCAGAGCTTCAGTAATCAGAAACGAGGGTCTCTTTTCAGGGTCATATAATGAGGTGGGGTGAAACTGAATGAATTCCATGTTCTCAATGATGCCCTTTGCTCTGTAAACCATTGCCACACCATCACCGGTTGCAATCTCGGGATTGGTAGTTGTGAGATAAACATTGCCGTTTCCGCCTGTGGCAACAACTGTGATTTTTGACAGGAAGGTAATGACTTTCTGGCTGTTAAGGTCAGCAACATATGCTCCAAAGCATTCGATATCAGTATCATTTTTTCTCACTTCTTCTCCCAGGTGGTGCTGGGTAAGTATCTCAATCGCAAAATGCTTTTCGAATATCTCAATATTAGGATCATTCCTGACCCTGTCATTAAGCGTTTTCTGGATAACCTCCCCTGTTCTGTCCTTGGCATGAAGTATTCTGTATTCCGTATGTCCTCCTTCTTTTGCAAGATCGTATGATCCGTCTTCTTTTTTATCGAAAGAGACACCCAGGCCGATCAGATCATTTATCCTGTCGGGAGCCTCCTGAACAACAAGCCTGACAACATCCTCATTGCTAAACCCATCTCCGGCAATAACGGTATCTCTTATATGTTTTTCAAAATTGTCAGGTTCGCTGAATACCGCTGCAATACCTCCCTGCGCATAACGTGTGTTTGAATCGTCAAGTGCCGATTTTGTGACTATCGACACCTTTCCAAACCGTGCAGCCTTAAGAGCAAATGTCAATCCTGCTATCCCCGAACCTATGACAAGGAAATCCGTTCTTTTCTTCATTATGCACTCAATAGAGAATAACAAAGATACAAATTTAAGAATTACCCCTGAAGCGCCTTTAGGCATCATCCTGAAACCTCACCCATGAGGGAGGAACTAATACTCTTGTCTGTATTAAGATTACCTTATTCTCATACGGGGAAAAGGAGGCAGAAGGAAAAGGGCAAATAAAATGGAGATTGTTCAGTATGTAAATGCAGGATATGAGATAGAGAATAAGAGAACAAAGAAATTGTGAAACCAATGTTTTTAGATTACTTTTGCTTTCCGTTAAAAGAAATTATCATTATCATGGCTCAGGAAGATGTTTTTAAAAAGCTGATTGCCCACTGCAAGGAGTATGGTTATGTTTTCCCGTCAAGTGAAATTTATGACGGCTTAAGTGCAGTATATGATTATGGACAGTATGGGGTTGAACTTAAGAATAATATAAAGAAATACTGGTGGGACAGTATGGTCCTGTTAAATGACAATATTGTCGGAATTGATTCAGCCATATTTATGCACCCGACAACATGGAAAGCATCAGGCCATGTTGATGCATTCAACGATCCTCTCATCGACAACAAGGACTCGAAGAAAAGATACAGGGCTGACGTGCTTATTGAGGAACATCTGGCAAAGATTGAAGATAAAATCAATAAAGAGGTTGAAAAAGCAAGGGAACGGTTCGAAAATGAATTTGATGAAGCAAAATTCCGTGCCACAAATCAGCGTGTGCTGGCAAATCAGGCTAAGTTTGATGAACTGAATGATCGTTTTTCAAAAGCCATGAATGAGACAAATCTGGCTGAACTGAGACAAATAATAATTGACAATGAGATAGTCTGTCCTATCTCCGGCAGCCGCAACTGGACTGATGTACGGCAGTTCAATCTGATGTTTTCCACTGAAATGGGTTCAACGCTCGAAGGAGCAAGCAAGATCTATCTGCGCCCCGAAACAGCCCAGGGAATATTTGTAAACTTTCTTAATGTTCAGAAGACAGGCAGGATGAAGATCCCCTTCGGTATAGCTCAGACAGGTAAAGCTTTCCGGAATGAAATAGT
>DCVC01000153.1:2503-4764 GCA_002328625.1 Bacteroidales bacterium UBA2198 | reverse complement strand
TCTTCAGCACAGCGGATTATGCTGCTTTCTTGCAATTTATCCTTATGCGGTACAAGTAACATCCGGAAAGTATGAATGCCCTGGTCCTGCCATATATGCTCTGTATCCATGTCAAGAACCCTGGGGACATGATGAGCATAAACTGCAGAACGGGCTATCGAAATACGCATATCATTACCATGCATACTGTATCCGTATTTTGCGTCATTTATCACTGCCAACCCGCAAGTTACCCCGTTTTTTACCCCTGTAAGGTCGATCCACCTCTGACCCGGATCTTCATCACCGCTGGTGTTGCGCCTGATAAAACCATATGGAGTTTCGTATGTTGCAATAGGAGATTCTATATCAACGGGGAATGAGAATTTAAGCATTTTAAGCCGTTCGTTCCAGTTAAGAGTTATCCTCGATTCAATGGTTCGCACACCTGCATATAGGATCCAGTCTATTGTCAGAGATGAAGCTCCGTAGGTGGATATCACCCTTACTATCCCACGTAACGGTCCGCTTTCAATGATTTTGATAATTGCATTGTCAAAATTGCCTGTCTCTCCGGAGAAGGTTTTTACATCATGACTCCAGGTGTCACTTGGATCATCAATAATAACCGCTCTGCATCCTGTTTCATTTCCCGTAAAAAGCTCCCTGCCTGATTCCTTATCTCTTATTCCGATTGTTCCGGAATCTGAAAAACTTATCCTCAGAAACTCATTTTCCAATGTTTTGTTTTCCGCGGTGACAAGTGGTTTGATGACCATTGAATCTCCCTGACTGATCCTTATCTGACGGTACCCAAACGCATGTATGGAGGTTCTTACAACGATGCCCTTGCGGCTTCCTGTTTCGGTAGTCCCTGAGGTCCACTGGTGACTAAGGATATTTCCTTTTTCATCTTCCACACGCGAGGGGTTCCGGAGATCCCAGTTTAGATTATATTCCAGGATCCCTGTAATTTCCCATGCGTGGGGATTAAAGACCAGAAGATACTGAGAAGCAGGATCCTCAGTAGCTACCTGCCATTCAAGCTTCTGCAGTGCAACATAAAGAGCCTGGTGAGCAACATCCAAGGCATAACCGTATCCTTCTTGTGCAGTTTTGGAATGTTCCGGAACTGAAGTACCTGCCAGACTGTCGTGAAATTGAAGAAAGAGAATTCTTTTCCAGGCAGAAGAGAACTCCTGCTTTGGATATTTATAATTCCAGATAACAGAACCAAGTGAAGCTGCTTTTTCTGCCGTTACCAGAGCTGCTTCCGCAAGCCTGTTGTTTTTCTTAATTTCCATCTCGGCAGTATAACAACCAACAGCGTGGTGCTGAAGATCATCATCTACAACCGGGAGATCAAGATTCTTCTCATCCCTTATCTCTTTAAAGAAGCGCTCAGGGGTGCTGAAAAACAGAGCCGGAGAACTCTTCTCTGATTGAATCTCCTTTATGGACGCAATATTCTCTTTTGTTGCCCCACCTCCATGATCACCCGCTCCGAAGAAAGCCATAAAACTCCTCATTGGCTGACCTTTCATTTGTTTCAGAACCTGCTCAATCCTTGCTCTTACAGAGCCTCTGTCGTTGTAACTTATCGGAATGCGGTAGGTGAGCATCTTTGTTCCATCAACTCCCTGCCAGTGAAAAAGATCTGAAGGCAGGCTCTTCTCATTTGCCATGGGACGCATAAAAATATAGCTCTCCAAACCTTGTGATTTAAATATTTGAGGCAGAGTGTTAGCGTGTCCAAATGAATCGGGATTAAATGCCACTGTCGCCCGACGGCCAAGAAGACTTTGTAGTGTCATCTGTCCGTATAATCCCTGCCTTACAAAGGCTTCACCGCATGGAATATTAACATCAGGCTCAACCCACCATCCTCCGACAACATTCCAACGCCCCTCCTCGACTCTTTTGCGGATCTCTGATAACATTGCAGGATCATTATCGGCTACCCATTGATAGAACTGGGCTGAACTGGCCGTAAATGTGAAATCAGGTGTCTCATTCATCCGTTCGAGTGCTGACCGGAATGTGCTGTGGACAATGGCGATACCTTCGGGCCAGGGCCATAACCATACAGGATCTATATGAGCATGACCAATCATATGAAACCTGAATTTGCCTGCATCAGCCGGCCAGGATCCTGACTGCTGATCCATTGCAGTAAGACTTTTCGCGACAGGTCCAAATGCGACAACTGCTGCTCCGTAAGTTAACCTGTTTACAAAACTTCTGCGTGAAATCTGATATTTATCTTTATTGTTATTGATATT
>DCVC01000153.1:0-2454 GCA_002328625.1 Bacteroidales bacterium UBA2198 | reverse complement strand
TGCACCGGGCATAAACACTTCCGATGACAATCTTTTGAGGGTTGAGTATATCAATAAGTATTGCCAATCCTTTACCGAGATATGTACCTGATATCTCAAATATCTCAAGTGCGGTTTTATCGCCCATGGAAGCAGCCTCGGCAATATCTTTTGTTGTGATATTATTGATACTATTGATATTGTCGCAAAAAGCGACAGGTTCATTTGCCAAAAACCTTTCCCCTGCAATTTTTTTTGCCAGAAGGGCAATTCCTGTACCACTGCAGAAGCCTTCAAACGAACCCTTTTTGCCATAAGCCTCAGGGCCGTTATCTGCTAACCTGATGTGTCCAACTTCGCCTGCAAGATCATTTGTCCCTGAATATATTCTCCCGTTAATTATTATCCCTGCACCCATTCCGGTTCCAAAAGTTAGGAAAACCATGTTATCGGTGCCTTTCCCTGCACCGAATTTCCACTCTGCAAGAGCACATGCGTTGGCATCATTTTGCAAAAACACAGGAACCTTAAACTTTTTTTTAAATAATTGAACAATGGGAATATTATCCCATCCGGGAAGGTTCGGGGGAGATTGAACTATCCCTTTTTTACTGTCAAGGGGACCTCCGCAACTTATGCCGATAGCCTTAAGAGATGACAAACCAAACCTGGTGGTCAGAATCTGTGCATTATATAGCAACAGGTTAATTGCATGATCGGGGCCTTTCTGTGTCTCAGTGGGAAAACTAATCGTTTCGAGGATTTTCATACTCTCCATTCCGGCAATCACAGCAGATTTTGTGCCTCCTATATCGATACCCAGATAATACTCCATATTCATATTATGTTCTGTAGATTAATTCATGTGCTGGTTTACGGTTCCTTATTTTTGAGCAGTCCGACCTGCAGCCTTTAATCCGGATCATTTAATGTTCTTCCAGAATTTCTCCTCAGATTTCTGTAATTCAAGTTTTTTCTTTCTCTCCAGTGAATAATAGACCAGGATAACAAAGATTCCTGCAACAACCAGTCCCATAAGAAGATACTGTACTACTCCCGACAGGTTCGAGTCAATAACGACAGCTTCAATCTCCCGAGGTGATTCCGTAAGAGTCTCCTCAACTTTGACCCCCACTGATACTCCAAAAATATTTTTAATAAAGAACAATGAGAAAAAAGCCAGTATTCCTGAGAAGAGAGGTGTTGCCAGCCAGCCTGCAGCTATCTCTCCAAGTAAACGGAAGTTGATATTCCTGACTCCCTTATACAGCCCTATTCCGATAACACTGCCTATAATAACCTGTGATGCAGAAACCGGAACCATCGGGATAGGAGGGATCCCCAGTTTTACAAAAACAGATGATAGCCAGGATGACGAAAAAATAAAAAGCACAAGTGCCTGAGCAAGAACCACTACCAGAGCTGCCTCAGATGACAGTTCCATAATATTGCTTCCTACTGTTTCTATTACCTTTCTTGAATATGTTATAATACCTGCTGCTATTGCCAGTCCGCCAAGCAAAAAAAGCTGCTGTGCCGATGACAGAGAAAATAATCCCATATTTATCTCATGAAGATTGAAGGCTGGAATGAAAACCCCCATTACATTGGCTATATTGTTGGCGCCAAGACTATATGCACCAAAAGCACCCACAATAATAAGTCCTGTTTTGATATATGACTCAAATCTGACAATGTGTATCCGGGCAGTTCTTTTTATTTTCTTAATGAGAATGTATAAAAGAATAGCAAAGATTGCTCCGATAATTGGTCCGGCTATCCAGGTACTTACAATCTGAGAAAGAGTTTTTCCATCAGTCTGGTTTCCTGTGAAAAGATTCCAGCCAATAATTGCACCCACTATGGCCTGGGTTGTTGATACCGGCAAAGCAAACTTTGTCATAAGATAAACGGTTACAGCAGCTGCGAGGGCAACTGTGAATGATCCGCCGATCGCATTTACTGATCCCAGACGGCCAAGAGTGGAAGATGTGCCTGTCCCCTGCAAGACCGCTCCAAGGATCACAAACAGAGAAGCGATAACTGCTGCTTTTCTGAAACTTACCATCCTGGAGCCTACAGCTGATCCAAATATATTTGATGCATCATTTGCCCCAAGTGACCAACCAAGGAAAAGGCCGCTGGTTAGAAAAAACAGGATCATTACATTACAATTTTGATTGCCATTGCTGAAAGCAGATCAGCTGCCTTCTGTGCAAGATCTGAAATGTTTTCAATCTGACGGATAATATACCTTAACTGAGTTTTCCTGGCAAGATCTAACTCCTTCATCTCCTGGAATATTATTTTTCTTGTGCTTCTTGAGATCGTGTCTGTTTCGCTTTCAAAATAATAGACTTTCAGGAGCTTTTCCCTTACTGTGAATGGCGCTTTGAAGTATGCCCTGGCGGCCGGTATCAGCTCTTCACCTGCTGAAACTGAAGCCTCCATTATGCTGACAAAATTATCGTTTAA
>DCVC01000130.1:892-10306 GCA_002328625.1 Bacteroidales bacterium UBA2198 | reverse complement strand
CTGGCTCCTGCCTCTAAAAACAGGTTTCTGGGAACAACCTCCGTGGTAACATCAATTAATTATTCTTCAAATTCAATAAACTATTCGACACATGGTGCAGCTGAGGATGTTCTCAGGTTAAAAACCAAACCCGGATCTGTAAAATGTGAGGGAATAGGTCTAAAAGAGTCATCTGACGAAGAAACTGACTGTTATTCCTGGAAACCATTATCAACCGGAGGTGTACTGAAAATAGCGCATAGTGGCAGGAATGTTGAAATAGATCTATGAGTTTTTAATATTAGTTGGTTAAACATTTCCAAAAATCATCTGCCAATTCGTCGTGTTGAATTTTTATGTAAGCCTGAATTTTCCTATGAGTATTTTCAGGCGGAGTAATAACCTCCCTTATTGAAGCTTTTTCTGGATTAAGGAAAGCTTCCACAAGGGCAAGATCCCACATAACACGCTTTTTGTCCTGTGGATTGTGCTGCATCCAGCGGTGCTTAAGTATTTTTTCAATTTCAATTTCCTCGTTAAGTTTTGAGTATGTTTCATCCCGGTCGAACTGCAGGGGGAAGGCTGTTTCAAGGGGCATGATATTAAGGTCAAGACCTTCGCAATTGAGCATGTAATCAAATCCGTTAAGATCGTTTCTGACATTGAATTCATTTTTGTTCCAGATGCCTTTATCGGTGTTATAGCTAGCGCCAAGGGTAAAACATCTTATTTTATTGATAATTTCCGGGGCCAGAATAATAGCAGAAGCCAGGTTTGTTACTGCTCCAATGGTAATTATATCAAGTTTCCGACCCTCGGGCAGAGATTTAACAATAGAAATAATTGCCCTTGCAGCCGGTGAATCGCGTGGTTCTCTGCCTCCCCATGCTCTCCCGATCTGACGGTCTGCTCCGGTCGGGTGAGGAATATCAGTACGGCCAAGAGCTTTTAATATTTCTTCATTCAAACGCTGGCTCTCTGCAACGGTTTTTAATCCACTGGTTTCATAAGCATTCCATTTTTCAAAAACAAGCAGATCGGGATTGTTGAAATGCGCAGAACTTATTCCTGCAATTTTTATACCTGGCTCCTTAACAAGCCTTGTAATGGCATAAAGGTCATCCATTTCATTGCCGGTATCGGCGTCGAGCCATACCGGATTTCTCTGTCCTGAGATTATTGCAGAGAAAAAGGTCATTATCAAGATTCCCAGTATTTTTTTCATTTTGGTATTTGTGATTTTTTATAATACTGTCCGATTAAAGCATGAGCTCACCGCAGGTAATCTCATGCAAATTCCTTTTATTATCCGTTTGGTAAGAATTTTTTCTATGAATATAAGAAAATTTTAAATTTGAGGTATGATAGCCGTTAATCAATTAAAGTAATGTAAAAATTATCGAAATCTTACGAAATGAAATTTAATTCTTATCTCTTCGGAGCAGCCGGGCTTGTTGTTATACCTGCCTGTACCGGGTTTCAATCCGGGAAGGAGTTGCCGGATATAGTTTTTATTCTGTCCGATGATCTTGGTTATGGTGATATCAGTTTTCTTAATCCTGAGTCAAAGATCAGTACGCCAAATATTGACCGCATAGCGCAATCGGGTGTGGCCTTTAACGACGCTCATTCCGCTTCTGCTGTCAGCACTCCTACCCGTTACGGCATCATGACCGGCAGGTATAGTTGGCGGAGTGAGATGAAGAGCGGGGTGCTTGATGGTTATTCCGGTGCTCTTATTCCACCAGAGCGTAAAACCATAGCGCAAATACTAAAGCAAAGAGGATACAATACCTCATGCATCGGCAAATGGCACCTTGGATGGAAATGGAACAACATTGAAAAGGGAAATGACAGCATTGATTATTCGATGCCGATAACTGACGGTCCAACAGAAAGAGGTTTCGATTATTTTTTCGGATTTAGCGGTTCGCTCGACATGCCACCTTATGTTTATGTGGAAAACAATATACCGACATCTTTACCCGACAGGATTACTGCCGGCAATAACATATCTGCCGGTAATCCCGGTTACGATGGTGCTTTCTGGAGGGAAGGGCCAACAGGGAGCGATTTTTTTCATGAAGAATGCACTCCGGAGTTTTTCAGAAGAGCACGCAAATATATTGAGGAGATGGCCGCTCAGGATAAGCCCTATTTCCTTTATCTTGCTCTTCCGTCACCTCACACCCCAATTCTTCCGACAGATGAGTTTAAGGAAAAATCAGCTGTAAATCCGTATGCCGATTTCATACTAATGATAGATAATGAAATTGGTAATCTCATGAAGGTTATAGAGAGATCGGGGAAGAGCAGTAACACTATCCTTATATTTGCCTCCGACAATGGAACTGCTCCATGGGCTGATATTAAAACACTTGAGTCGAAAGGACATAGTACGAGTTATATCTTCCGGGGACATAAAGCCGATGTTTATGAGGGAGGACACAGGATACCATGTTTTATGCAGTGGCCCGAAAGAATAAGGAAATCTCATACTGTTGAGCAGACTATTTGTCTGAACGATTTTATGGCAACATTTGCTGCAATTACAGGATATAAAATAGCTGATAATGAGGCTGAAGATAGCTACAATCTTCTGCCTGCCATTTTGAAGCCAGGTTACAGTAAGAAAATAAAAGAGGCAACGGTGCACCAGTCGGTAAACGGAAATCTTGCTATCAGAAAGGGTGAATGGAAACTTTTAATGACCCCCGGTTCAGGGGGATGGAGTTACCCGCGACCGGGGAAGGAAGAGGAAGGACTGCCTCCTGTACAGCTATACAATATGAAGGAAGACCCTTCGGAAAAGATCAACCTGCAGGCAGAACATCCTGAAATTGTGAAAGAATTAACAGAACTCCTTAAGAAATATATTGAAGAGGGCCGGAGTACACCTGGAACGCCTCAGAAAAACGAGGGGGAATTTTCTGACCGGCTATTGTTTTGGTAAAACCAGAAGGTGCCCGGGTTGAAGATCAATCAGTACCGGGGTCCCAGTGTTCCCCCCAGGTTATAGGTCTGCATGTTTTCAACCTCGTATTTTCCAGCACCCTTTTTCATAAGTGTTTTCAATTCATCAAGATATTCAAGGTAAACTCCCCGGGGTGTCGTGGAATTTGAATAGGCAAT
Organism: Bacteroidales bacterium UBA2198; assembly: GCA_002328625.1. Taxonomy (GTDB): domain Bacteria; phylum Bacteroidota; class Bacteroidia; order Bacteroidales; family VadinHA17; genus LD21. Next base: position 7,195 of record DCVC01000130.1, on the reverse strand, counting down.
TGAGGCTGCCATACCGACAACTTCTCCCATCATCCCCGTGGTTCGCATAACCCTCACTGTACCCAGGGCCACGTGTGTTACGCTGATATTCCGGCCCGCAAGAAACAGGTTGTCGGTATTGCGCGAGTATAAACACCGGTAAGGGATGGGATAAGGATGTATGTATTTATGCACCGCTATAGACTTGAATTCATTTCCCGGGAACATTTCCGAATTCTTAGGATCAGGATAGTGAAGGTCAATACTCCATGATGTAGGAGCCGATGCATCAGGGTACCCGACAAATCCTGTGATATCATTTTCTGTCAGGATATGATCGCCCAGGAATCGTCTCGATTCACGTTTGCCTGCAATATAAGCCACCCATCCAAGCCTGCGGTTCGTAATCTCTTCTTTTATTATACTATAGTTCTTGAGATAGGACCAGTTGGAATAGACTACCAGTAATCCGTAATCCCTGATCCGCTCGAAGTCGGTTATCTGATTAAGATTCATCCCTGTTTCCCAGGTCCATTCTCCCATAGTAACCTTTTGAGCGTTCTTTTCATTGAATTCAATGCCATAGTTGAAATCAGGGAAACCCGAGGGTTGCACCTCTTCCACCGAATACCATTGAACCGATGAGCCCATTGTCATGTTGTCGGCTTTATCAGGAGCCGTAGGCTCGCCGAATTCGTCCTTTCCCTCCCGTCCCATCTTAAAATCGGCTCCTGCCATGAAAGCAACAGTTCCATCCCCGGTGCAATCGGCAAACAAGGGTGCAGAGAACCTGAGTTCATATCCTGTTTCAATGTGCCGGGCATAAACTTCAGTAATCACGCGGTCTTTCATTCCAACATCGAATGCCCTGAAACCGGTATATAGAGAAATATTTCTTTCATACAGCACCACTCTTAACTTCTTTTCGTCTTCATAATATCCGGCAGGTTGAGCATTACCTCCGCGCGACGGACCGATCTCACTTACCACATTGCCTAATGCTGGAAAGGGTTCAAGATTGATCCTTCCACCCAGATGAACCCGTACTTCGGAACTGTTATTGCCACCCAGGACCGGACGGTCATGTATAAGGGCTGTTTTTAAGCCAAGTCGGGCTGCAGTGACCGAAGCAGTTATCCCCGCAACTCCGCCACCCACCACTACCAGGTCATATGATCCTGCATCTTTTGGTTTCTCAGGTATTTTCATCATCGACTTTCTGAACTTTCCCAATTCCTTTATATCATAAGGCGGGGGAGTATTATTACGGGTGAAATACACCGCATCAACACGTCCGTTAAGTCCGGTAATATCATGTAAACCTACTTTTACCTTCCTGCCGGTGATTTTAACTTTTCCAGCCTCCTGCCAGAACCACTCCGACCCTGTTGTACCAAAAGGCCCCCCGATTCTTTCCCCGTTCACCGATAAAATAAATGCACCCGGGCCTTCACCCTCATACCAGGGTGATGTCCAGTTATATGTCCTGATAAAAACGGTGTATTCCCCGGTGGAAGGAAATTCCACGACAGTAAAGGCATCGGCAACGGGTTCTCCCATTCCGTGGGCCATCAGATATGATGAACCCATCAGATCCATAAATTGCTGATCGACCACCCATCCTCCTTTGACATCGAAGTTTTCTGCTTCTATAAAAACATCATTTTCCGATTGTGAACAACCTGTCATTAAAAATAGAAAGGCTGTATAAAGAACGATAATTATTATTCTAATCATTTCCCGACGGTTTTCTTATTCATTAAATATTCTTTCTCCGGCTATGAATACCCATGGATTATTGTCAGGTGCTTTGAAGGTGCCTTCGGATGAAGCTAAACCTTCAGGTCCAAAAGCTCCTTTTTTCGGGTCAAACCAGTAAAACGGCAGACCTGATGTCATGTTTTTTATCTTTATTGAACCTCCCTTATCCATATATGCGATATAGAATAATCCTTCTTTTGCCAGAATGTAGCTGTCTGAATCCGTAAGGTCCCTGCTTCTTTCCATATCTGTAAAGTCGGAACCTTCAAATGCTTTTGAAACCAAACCGGCATAGTTGCTGCCTTCCTGGGCCATAGCCTCTTTCCACGACATAGGGGCATCTGTCCAGGCATCCCAGCCGGGTTCATCGGGTGTTATCTTCCATTGCCACAGGCAGGCGGCTCCATAAACTATACCCATTGTACCACCATGCATGAGCTGGTTCCATGCCTCTTCTCCCTGCCACCAGCCAAGGCCGTTTTTACCATTACCCATTCCCTCGTAGGTGGGTTCACCATTAAGGGATGCCTTTGTTGGCTTATTGTCATACATCCTTTCGACCTTATGGTAAAGATGTAATCCGTCGTGACCTGTCTGTGCCCACTGGAAATCGAGCCATGATTCTTCCTGGTATGAGCGGTTATAATGAAAGCAGCGGGAGCTGTCACCTCCTGCCCACGAAGGTAACCAATCATCGGCGGGATTGTAATGAATACCGGTTGGCTGTCTGTAATAATCCCATTTTTCAATGGTTTCACCTCCCGGTTTCACTCCGGGATCTAACCCATGGGCATCGCCGCTGACAAGCCAGAAGGCAGGCATGCTGCCATAACGGGCAACCAGATATTTGCAATACCTGGCGTATTCATCAGGGTCTGCCGTTGGTCCGAGAACAGTTTTTCCCTTCCAGCCGAAACCGTGAAAAACAGGCTGGTAAACAGGGACAATACCATAGTTAACAAGAATCAGCATAAGAGAATCGAGATACTGAAAATAATCAGGTCTGAGTTTGTTTAGATGTCCTTCGTGCAGATCATCAAATCCTCTGGCAAACCCCAGAACTGTATTCCTTGCATCCGGGCCTTCGGCATACATATCGGGCTGTACGCTCATAAGCAGGGCAGCATTGAATCCCTTTTTCATCCTGTCGGCTGCATAGATCTTCACCTGGTCAGTTGTTGCCCTGAAGGGGATAGACCAGGGGGTGTCTCCAACGACGAGGAAAGGTTTGCCGTCGGCATGAATCACATTTCTTTTTCCGGGCGACATGCGGAGAAGACCATGCCTGAGGAGTTTATTGTTACCGGTATAGGTAACAGAGTGAAGGTTCCCGGTTTTTCCAGCCAATCCTCTGTCGATAGGTTCAGAAAATGTTTTCCATGTCCAGACTGAACCCGTATCAGGTGGAGCAAACCTGATTTTCCAGATCTTTCCTCCGTCCCAGAAAGCAGGTCTGATAATTGTGTCTGATTTTTGATTTGTAAAAACAGCCCATACTTCTGTATCAGTATATCCGTTGGAAAATTCATATGATGAAGTGAGGCTGAACTCAAATGTGGTCCATTGTTCTACAACTGCAGGCTTGTTATAGGTTGAGCAACCATAATAATGCAATAAAGCAGCCGTCAAAATCAAAATTTTCACGAATGAAATTGAAATGTTTTTCATCTGTTTTGTGCATTAAAAAATGATAACCTGGTGAAAATAATAAAAAGATACATATATTTATTAATAATAATGATTGTGTTATGATAAGGAGGTATTTGTTAGCAATTATGCTAATATCAGTTTCATGGTTTTGGTTGTCAGGTCAGCCAGGAGTCAGGTCAGAAAGCCTTAAAAGAGCAGACTGCTTTTTCGGTATTCATTTCGATCTCCATGCAAGTGAGGATATAACTGATGCAGGAAGGACACTTACCTTTGAGATGATCGATACTTTTTTAACAAGAGTCAGGCCTGATTTTATTCAGATTGATTGTAAAGGACATCCGGGAATCTCGAGTTATCCTACTGAAGTCGGATTCCATTTAAAAGGATTTGAAAAGGATCCACTGAGACTCTTCAGAGAAGTAACAGAAAAAAACAAGGTAGCACTTTTCATGCATTTCTCGGGTGTATGGGACAATAAAGTTGTTCAGCAGCATCCTGAATGGGCAGTAATTAAAGCGAATGGTGAAAGAAGCACCCAAAAAGTATCTTTTTTCAGTCCATACATCGATACATATATGATCCCACAGCTAAAGGAGTTAAGCGGAAAGTACAAGGTGGACGGTGCATGGATTGATGGTGAATGTTGGGCCGTGGAACCTGATTATGGTGAGGCATCCCTGAAGCGGTTTACGCAGCAAACAGGAATTACTGAAATACCACGGCAAAGGAATGAGAAATATTTCCCTGAATTCATTGAATACACAAGGGAGTTATTCCGAGAGCATCTTAAGAAATATATTGAGGCAATTCATGATTTTAATCCTGGTTTTCAGATTACAAGTAACTGGTCTTACTCATCACTGATGCCTGAAAAGGTTGATATCAATGTTGATTATTTATCAGGCGATGTAACACCGCAGAATGGTGTTTACAGGTCCGCTTTTGAGGCCCGCTGCCTTGCTCCACAGGGTAAGCCATGGGATTTGATGGCATGGGGCTTTTCCTGGAACGGAGGCAATATGCCAATGAGCATTAAATCACCCGTGCAGCTCAAGCAGGAAGCAGCCCAGATTATTTCCATGGGGGGAGGAGTACAGTTCTATTTCCAGCAGAACCGGGATCTTTCCTTAAAACCCTGGATAGCCTATATGCTCGAGGATATTGGTAACTTCTGCCGGGAGCGTCAGAAATTCTGTCATAAATCGGTACCTGTTCCCCAGATTGCGCTCCTTTATCCTTCAAGAGCATATCAGAAAAACTCTCCAGTCCCCTATTCCAGGCCTCTGCCCATGCTTCAGGGAACCTTGTATGCGATTCTTGACGGACAGAATGCCATTGAAATACTTATGGAGCATAATCTGTCGGGAAGAATGGACAGATACCCGCTCATCGTCATCCCTGAATGTGATTATCTTGACCCTTCCTTTATTGATGAAATAAGAAGATATGTTGCAAATGGAGGCAATCTTCTTGTTATTGGTACTGATGCTCCCATACTTTTTAAAAATGAGCTGGGAATAAAAACTTCAGAAAAAGTTCCTGCCGGACAGGCATTTATTTCGGCTGGAGGCAGGATAGGATCCGTACGGTCAGAAATCCTGAAAGTAGAACTGACAGGTAACAGTATACAAAAAACAAGGTTTTATCAGGGGAGTGATTATAATTATCCCTCTGAAATAACAGCATCATCGGTGAGCAGGATCGGAAAAGGCATGATTGCAGCTGTCTATTTCAATGCAGGCTCATCATATATTGATTATAAAACGCCTGTTGTCCGTGACTTTATAGATGAACTGATTGAAGAACTGTTCCCTGCCAGAGTGGTTAGAGTCACCGGGTCGCACCTGGTACACATTGCAGTTAACCGAACTGGAGGGAAAACAATGGTCAACCTGATCAACGTGGCAGGCGAACATACCAACCAGAATGCCATCGGGTATGATGAAGTTCCTCCGCTTAAGGATATTTATGTTTCTATAAAAACCGACAAAAAACCATCACGGGTTATTCTTCAGCCTGAAGGGAAAGAACTTAAGCTTTCCTATGACAATGGTAGATTTCAGGTTTTGGTACCTGAATTGAAGATCCATTCAATTATAGAGCTACAGTGATGCGGAATCCCTTAAATAGCGTTTTTTGAAGAAAAGATCCGCTATATCCGGTGGGAATGGATATTGCCGCATGAGCCTGCACACATCTATTTTAACAGGTTATGTGCATTTCTTCATTTTGGTTTGGCAATTCCCGATTAATGCAACCAGAAACTGTCAAAATCAGCAGAGATGATATAGTACTTCTAATAGTCTTAATATTCTCAAAGCTGCTTGTTCCGGGAAGTTATATAAAGCCGTCATTCGCTGGCTACAAAAAGATGCATAAAGTTTACCAGACTTGCAACTTAAGGAATCCCTTACCTGGATTTTCAAAAGGACCTGCTGATGGTTTTGATCCCGACCGTTTATTCCCACAATAATCAGAATCAATCCTGAGTGGTGACCCGTCGGGGTTTTCAAACCCTTCCTTTGGCATTTTTGCTTCCCCCAGGACCGTAGTAGTAACGAACACAGTATTTACCTTGTCGATTCCTGTATCCAGGCTGAAGGTAAGAATCACGTCATCTCCTTCCTCTGTAATTTCCACCTTAGGGTTGAAATCAGGATTCACATAATATCCTGATTCATCACTGTATGGTAAAGCCTCATTGTAATAGATATTCCCTTCTATCCGGACCGGTAGTTTTGCATTATTGTAACCAACCAATCCAAAGTTGTACCTGGCATCTCTTTTAATTTCTTTCTCAGCATATCCAAGGAATATATTGTTATAATACCTGTCATCACCTGAAAAAATTGTTGACAATCCTGCAACATCTGTGGAATGAGGAAGGTGGTAAGGAGTAAACCGGCCCGGTTC
>DCVC01000130.1:0-816 GCA_002328625.1 Bacteroidales bacterium UBA2198 | reverse complement strand
CTTTCGATCCTTGTGTCAATTGCGGCATGGAATTTTATCCCTCCTATCTCGGCTCCGCTGAACTGTCTTTTTGTCCAGATATTGTAAATATGATTATTCTCAATCAGGCTGAAAGCTGCCCCCATACTGCCGCACATTCCGGTCTGTTCACAGTTGTATATTTCATTATTCCTAACAATATGAGATCCGATATTCTCTCTGCTCCAACCGTTCCTTAACGTCCTGAATGTAACCTCAATATAATGAAGAGAACCGTCGAGACTCTGATCTGCCGACCATACATTATGGCCTGTATCTCGTTCTTTTCCTAAGGTTATTCCGGAGCACTTGGAGTCGCTAATTACATTGTTTTCAATGATCCAGCCCTTATTCCAGTGTGTGGCGATCATACCTATCTGTTCTGCTGTGGGAGCACCCCACTGAGTTGCTGCCTGGCTTATATGAAATCCCCTGAGTGTAATAAAATTTATTCCCGGCTTATCGGGATAGAAGCATGTTCTTCTGGTGCTTATTTCGACAAGTTCTTTGTTGGGATTATATTCGTGAAAGTTTGCCCAGATAGTTGTATTCGCTGCATCGCTTTCGCAATACCATGTGTATGTGGAGCCCTTCTTATCTGCGGTCTTCTCAAACGGAACAGGATCAATAACTTCATCAATGCACGCTTGCTCATATAGCGATTTGCCGTTAAGAAAAACCTCACCTGTATGATGGATTCTTCCATAATCAGTGAACCAGTCTCCATGAATTGAATCCTGATAGGGATTATAATCTCCAAAAAAAGAATTTGGAATAATTACTTTCCAGATCCCGTTT
>DCVC01000209.1:969-4045 GCA_002328625.1 Bacteroidales bacterium UBA2198 | reverse complement strand
TAATTGGCTTAGTTGATTCGTATAAATAATGATGTGGTTCACATTCGATCTTGATTAAAAGCTTTTTTTCCCTATGACCTGTCAATCCTAATTCATGCAGCAATCCGGGAAATATTATGTTCCGCCTGAACGCGGCAATTTTGAGATCCTTTCCCTTCTCTCCGGCTTCGACTTTGATGCCTTCATCCCTGAGCTTTGCGATGACCTTATCCGTAAGCTGAAAGAATTCTTCCCTGGAAAGCTGGAAACAATCAAAGTCGAGATCTTCACTGAAGCGTTGTATATGATGCAGTATTCTGAGGCTGGTGCCTCCAATAAAACTCAGCTTGGATGCATATTCACCCGAAAAAATAATATCCAGCATCCGGTAATGAAAATACTCCTTGAGCATGTATTTAAAGTGCGAAGGATTCCTTCGAACACTATCTGCAAAGAAGGATTTTATATCATCGAAGCTGATCATAAGCCATAAGTTTTTATCATCAATCTTATTCTGCATTTCAGGGCTTCGCTCTTGTACTTTTCAAGGAAATTATAAAACTCCTCGTTAATGATATTTGCAAGCTCGCTATCATTCAACCTGAGATCTTTCATGTCCTTTTTCGAATCGTAAAAACTATTGATATAAAAAAAATCCAGTATGGTTTTCTGTGGAGTAGCCACCATAATCTTTCTGCTTTGATTGCTTATGGTCCTGTTGGCGTCCATATTTTCAAGTGAATATCCGAATCCGAACAATTCCGGTTTGATACGGTGATAATCAAAATCGCCCAAAGGGGTTGAGAATTTGTTTGTTTTCCGGGTGGTTACCGAAGTAGTAACCGGAACCATATCCGGAATCAAATTATACCAGGAAAGCGCCGTATGCAAACTAACATAAGAAGGTACATAAATCAGGTTGGCGGCAAGCCATCCAATATTTTCATGGCTTTCAGCGTCGTTAAAAGCATACCATCTGTTTCTCAGCTTTAAAATGTAGCCTTTATCCTGCCAGCGTACCAGGTTCATCAGGTTCATGGATGGAAATTGCTTTGTCACATCGCTAGTGGAGAATACCCGAAATGGTCTCATCTTAACCTGAAATTCGTTCCACATATATTTCTGTTTATATACAAAAATATATATTTTAAGAAATAAAACAAAGTTGGTCTTTTTTCAACTTTGCACTTACAATCACTCTCTGCTTATAGTGCATAAGCCACAAACATTGACCTCTTAACGCCGGACTTGATTGACTATCTTCATCAAGCTGTATAAGCCGGTCGCTTTGACCAGATTCCGACGGAAAGAATAACATTTCTATATTTATCTATAGATCATGAGATTAAATCCGGTTTTAAGAGGGGCGTTGCATGCAACGCCCTGCTATCGGCATTTCGACAGATCGGTTAATAACGATAATCGCATGTATATGGTCTGGCATAACCACGAAGGCATCCAGATCGATAAACGGAAAACGAAATTGTAACAAAAAATTTCCCGGACCGCGAATAATCCAGACCGACAAAATGCAATGAAAGGCGACGGTAATTATCAATAAAACATAACCAGTTTGATCCTGGGTTAATCTGGTCAATTCTGGGACATTTTGTCGAGATGTATAGGGGAAAAAGGTCGGCAAAAGATGATCTATCAGAAAAAGACTTTAAATCATATCCCAGGACAATCCTAAGATTCTTACAATTTCTCAAAAATCTAAAGAAACTTGACTTTGGTCTGAACAAGTCTTAACTTGCAAACAATTGAATGAATAAGGAAACAAATCATGTCGCTAACACCAGCTTTTGAAATAGGTTTATGGAATGCCTGGATACTTTGGGTATTAATCTTCTTATCAATGATTATTCCTGATTTTTTTATGGGTAAAGAAGCAAAAATAAGAACGAAAAGAGCACCTCAATTAGTACCCTTCAGCAAGAAAATAGAAAAGATTTTGGCCCTTTCAACACATATGGTAATAATGCCTTTTTCCATTATCTACTCTATCTTCCTGCCGCTGAAAATAGGTACAGCCTGGTTCTATATCGGTCTTGTTATCTTTATCTTAGCTTTGGTTATGAGCCTCATGACCACCATCAGCTTTGCTACTACCCCGGTTGATAAGCCCGTTACCAATGGGATTTATCGGATTTCAAGACACCCTATATACTTTAGCGGTTTCTTAGTTAACCTTAGCATAAGTATTGCCTGTGCTTCATGGATTATTTTGCTCTGCGCTATTTTATGGATAGTGTTCTTCCATATAGTTCTTCCGACAGAAGAAAGATTCCTGATTAACCAATATGGTGATGCATATCGTGAATACATGAATAGAACTCCAAAATGGATCGGAATACCAAAATCGGGAAAAGGTTAACATGGTGTTTCTGAGAAAGCCATTACCCCTGACCACAGTTAACCATAATAAAATTGATGGCTCCTCCGCTAAATCAAGCTACCAGCATGATTCTATACGCTCGGCCCTGTCTGGTGCCAGTCCTGATGCCCTGACCGCATCGAAGATCCTGACCGTAGGGTCAGCATTTGGTGGCAGACTTGATGCCTGCATCAAACATATTTCATTAATAATTGTTTTTTAATAATACTTGTTGTAATGCCAGTTCTATATCAATTCCAATAAATTAAAACCTGTGCATATGAAAAGGATTATCGTAAAACTGTAATTCAAAGACTAATTAACATTTATTAATATGTGGGGGAAAAAATTTATCTGTAAATGAGTGCAAAAATTATACTTTTAGGTCTTTTGATACAGCCAATTTCATGCAATCTATTTCAAATGAAACCTACAATGGAGACAAAACCAATTTATAAGGAAAGTTTCATCCAAACAGACAGGATTAAACTGCATTATTTAGATTGGGGTGGTTCAGGTCAGCCATTAGTTCTTTTACATGCATGGGGCGATTCTCCATACATATTTGAAGGCATTGCGAATTCACTGAAGAAAAATTTCAGAATAATTGCATATTCCAAACGAGGACATGGCAAATCCGAAACTACTGATTCTCTCTATGACAATTCCACACTTGTTTCGGACCTGAAACTTCTGTTAGACAGTTTGAATATTGAAAAG
>DCVC01000209.1:0-828 GCA_002328625.1 Bacteroidales bacterium UBA2198 | reverse complement strand
TTGAATGGAATCCTATTCTTGAGGCAAATTTAATAGCATCAACTATTATTAATCCAGATGGCAGTGTGACGACCATCCCAAATAACCACGTATCTAAATTGCTCCTTGAATCAGCAATGAGTTACCACCGTGATTATGAAAAAATTCAATCACCTGCACTGGCAATTTATACAAAATCATTCTTTTATCCACCCGGAATAGATGAGGAGACAGTCAATATTTACAGGAATATGGAAGAAAATATAATTAATCCCTGGAGACAATGTAGCATAAACAGAATCAAGTCGGAATTAAAAAAAGTAACTATTAAAGAGATACCATGCGGCACTCATACTTCCTTAATTTTTTTGAGCAGAGATTTAATTATTGAATCAATAAATTCTTTTCTCCTTAAAAAATGAAGCTGTAATTATCCTTACTAGGGAAAACCAAAATTAACTCACCCGGTTTACCTTATGGCTATATCTGATGAACTTTGATGCGGTTATAAGACAGCTAATCAAAATCCCGAGCTAGTTAATTGTTGTTTTCAAATGTATGTTAAGCGTTATCAGACCTTCTTATAGAGGTCAAAGAAGAATGGATTATTTAAGATAGGTCTTTTAAGTGATAAGAAAATTTTTACTTATCCTCTAAAACATAATCTTCAATAATTTGCATTGTATTGTAATTCTCTAATAATGATTGTAATCTGGAGGCATTATTCTTAAAGGTTTTGTCTGTCAGCATTTCTTCCGTTTTGATTCTGATTTTATCAGATGCAGGTTTTTCTGTTTTTAAATCAATACCTACTTTATAATATCTGATACGGGCATTAATATCATTTTT
>DCVC01000147.1:2819-3471 GCA_002328625.1 Bacteroidales bacterium UBA2198 | reverse complement strand
TGGCATGCACCCTGTGAAGCGCTGTGAGGACACTCCTTTACTACTTCTTTCACGGGCTTCTTCGGATCCTTGTCTGTACTCTGTGCACTTATAAGCAGTACAGCGAAAAATGCTAATACAACAATTCCTGATAGTGCAATAATCGTCTTTTTCATATCTGTCGTCTTTTATTTTTGTTTTGACCAAATATAGAGAGTTATTTAACTTCTCTGTGTTATATGCCGGTTAAATCGTGTTAAGCCGATGTTAAATCTGCAGGACCTTAGAAAAAACTGCTTATTTTTGAGATCATGAAGAGACATGGATTTCAGTTCACGCTTGTGATTTTCACATTTGCATCTCTCATATTGCTTGTCGGGATACAGATAACATGGATCATCAGGGCGGCACGAATGCAGGAGGCGCAGTTCAACCATAGCGTAACCATGGCTATGAACAGAATTGTTGAAAATCTTGCACATGAGAAGGAAATATGTCAGGAGGTGAGTAACTGCCTGAGGGCAGGTAATGCCGGATCGTGTTATTTTCTGATGAAGAACAGGGAAGAGTGGAAAAATATTAAATCTGTTATCGAGAATGATCTTAAATATTACGGTATAAACCTCGATTTTGAGTTTGATATCATTGATGTAAATCACGAATCGACAGACCT
>DCVC01000147.1:0-2762 GCA_002328625.1 Bacteroidales bacterium UBA2198 | reverse complement strand
ATTTCGTCAATAATATGACCCACGAGTTTAAGACTCCCCTGACGAACATCGCACTCGCAAACAGCATGCTCTCAAAAAATGAATCTGTGGAAGGTAATGAGAAGCTCTCTTTTTACACCAATGTGATTAAGAGCGAGCACAACAAACTGAAGGAGAAAGTGGAAAAACTTCTCAAAACATCATTCACCGATACGGAGATGCCCTCGTTCAGTGAGCTCATTGACGCCTCTGCAGTAATTGATAACCTTATTGAAACTTTCGAAGTGCAGATCAGCCAGAAAGAGGGATCAGTTACTGTAAACAGAAGTGGCGACCGGTTTGAGATTATCGGCAACCTGGATCTTTTTCATATCGTGATGGGAAACCTGATCGATAATTCAATAAAATATAGTGAAAATTCACCTGAAATCAATGTCAGTCTCAGGTCTGCAGGTAATATTCTGACAATTGACATCGAGGATAACGGGCCCGGTATACCGGGGAACTACCTTAATATGATATTTGACAAATACTTCAGGGTACCTGCAGGTAATACCCATGATATTGAAGGTTTTGGCATTGGGCTGTACCAGGTGAGGAACATTGTGGAAAAGATGGGAGGAAAGATCAGAGCCTCAAATCTCAAAGGAAAAGGATTAAGGATATCTGTTGAACTTCCTCTGGCACAGGTCAAATGAGTAATACACCAAATACCAGGATCCTCCTGATTGAGGATGACATCAATCTGGGATTTCTCCTTGTTGATTTCCTCGAGGCAAACGGATTTGAAGTGAAGCTTTACCGCGAGGGGCTCTCCGCACTGAACGGATTCCGTTTATCACGTTTCGATTTCTGCATAATCGATCTGATGTTACCGAAGATCGACGGATTTACACTTGTTGAAAAGATTAAGGAGATTGACCGTGATATTCCGGTAATAATACTCTCTGCAAGGTCGATGAAGGAGGATAAAATAAAAGGGTTCTGCCTGGGTATTGATGATTACATCACAAAACCCTTTGATGAGGAAGAACTTCTGTATCGTATCCGGGCGATCATTAACAGGACAGCCCCACGGAACGAAGTCCCGGTTAACAATGCTTCTGTTGAAATAGGCAGGTTCATCTTTGACCCGGTCAATCAGCAACTCTCAATAAATAAAACAAGCAGGCGATTAACCCTTAAGGAGAGCCGAATCCTGCAAAAGCTGGTTAATGCCTCTGGCAATCTGGTGACCAGGGAGGAGATAATGATAGACGTATGGGGTGAATCGGATTATTATACAGGACGGAGCCTTGATGTGTTTATCTCACGGATCAGATCCCTGCTGAAGAGTGACCCCTCCCTGAAGATAACCACTATCCCTACTGTTGGTTATATCCTCGAGAAAATTGAACAGAATCATTAATTACCTCGATTTGTCCATATACTTATCCTATTTTGAAAGGTTGTGGCAGAAACCTGTGCTATAGAAGACCGAAGTTTTCTCTGTATTCTTCCTTCCGGCTTTGTCAACCAGCTCCAAAGCTAAAATATTTTGCGCGTTCCCAATTGCGTTATGATGTAAGTTTACTTTGATATTTTATTGTCGTTTAAATTTCATTAATTTTGTACACTGGTGATGGAGTTCACCATTAACCGTCATAGATGACTGATAACTCCTGATGTTAATTTAAAACCAGTCATTTATGAAATCTGATCCGATGATTTTCATAATGCAGGCTTATTATAAATTAAGCTTTAAATTTATTTCTGTTAATAGGATATTATGACAAGAATGCACTCAATAAAATCCGATATCGATCTTTTAAAGGTTATTGCAGGGAACATAAAGGATAAATCTGTTTCAGATTCACTTAATGAACTTTCTGAGAAAGTGTCATCCAACCTGTTTTATCTGGTCGTTGTAGGGTTGTTCAAGCGGGGTAAATCCTCAATTATCAACGCGCTAATAGGCAGGGGACTGGCTCCGGTTGCAGTGACGCCCCTGACTTCAGTTATTACATTTTTCCAGTACGGTCCTGTAACTTCTGCTGAACTCTTCTTTAAGAATGGCAACCACGTGCCAATCGACCTCCATGATATCTTTCTCTATATTTCTGAAGAACACAATTCAAGGAATTATAAAAATGTTGAATATGTTAAAATACTCACAAAGGCCCCGATCCTCGAAAATATTATTCTTGTTGATACTCCGGGTCTGGGCTCCCTTTTCAGCCATAACACCAACACAACAATTGAATTCCTGCCAAGAATTGATGCAGCCTTATTTGTATTAAGCGCAGATTTGCCAATAAGCAAGGCTGATGAAGAATTTTTGAGAAAGATCAAGGATTCAATTCCCAAAGTACTGTTTGTATTAAATAAATCCGACCTGCTAAGTCCCGAAGAACTGGATAAAATGGCCCGGTATAACATTAAAATGTTGAATGAAATATTTAAGGATGAAGATGCTGAAATTGAACTTACCCCTGTATCAACAAGGGAGTTTTTCAAAGTATCCGGTCAGAATACTTCAAACGATCCCGGGAATTTAAGGTTACTGCGTAATAAAATTAATGAGAATATTATCGGGGCAAAAGATGAGATCCTTATGGAGCATAGCATTAAATTGCTGCTTTTACTCTCCGATCAGCTCAGTACCCTTCTGACTGTTAAATCAGATACTCTGCAGTTACCTGTTCACGAGCTGGGGAAAAAACATGAATCTATGCAAAAGTCAATTGATTACCTTGCCTCGGGAAAGGAGGATTTTGATGCTGTTGTTAAAAGCCGCGTCCATA
>DCVC01000327.1 GCA_002328625.1 Bacteroidales bacterium UBA2198 | reverse complement strand
AAAGGATCAGGCTGCTGGGTGTTTCTGTTTCTAACCTCGAACCGGAGGATGATGATGACATGCAACTGCAATTGTTTGATGACAGGGTATGAGTGGGAGAGTGGAAGATCGTGGATATTTTCCTGTTTTCATCATAACTTTAATAGTTATTCATTAAAACACAGTATAACAATACTTTATAGGATGATTTTTACTCTATTTGGGTGTCCCATGATATTTATTTAGTGCTATCATAAAAGCCGGAAAGCCACTTTGCTCATTTCATGCATTTGACGAAAGTGATACTCCTCCTTTATAACTCTTTATACTTACAATTCTAACAGTCATATTTATAATCTGTTGACAAATTTTACTATATTGTTATAGCCACAAATGTGGCTCGATATGAATAACCCCCGGTGCAACCGGGGGCAGAGGACAATAATATGATGTAAAACCCTGAAGGGGTTTAACATCGTCTGGATACAACTTGGAGCGTCTGACCAAAACTCCGGGGTTCCAGGTGAGGAATCTCACCTACTGTTATATTTATAACATCGCCTGGAGAACTTCATAAATTTTACATTATCCTCCCTCCATAATCCGTATCTCCTCCTCCGTCAATCCGTACAACCCGTAAACAAGCCGGTCAATTATTTCAATGTTCCTATTGAATATACGCTCACGTAAATTGTTAAACAGAAACTCCTGAAATGCTTTGCTATTTATTCTTTCCGGGATTGGCATTTCGATTTTATTTCCCGTTTTTTTTGTATAAAAAGTACACAGCTGGTTTATTTGAATCCCTACCATTATAGATGGCGAGATCTGCTCTGCCTTTTGTATTTATGTAGTGATCAGGAGAATAATATGTATTTTGCAGAAACCGTGAGATAATATTCCTGTGAAATTCCTCTGACTCGGATTCTTTGATCTGTTCGAAGAGAGCGGAGATATTTTTTTTGAAAAGCTCTATGCAGCTACGGTTTGGCCTGACCTTGAGGTAAGCTTTATTAACTGATTTTCTGAGAATTAACAGGCTGACTTCCATCTATATGTCCGGGTTATAATCTTAAAGTTACGGAATCGTTGTGACATTGAAGCCGGCGAAAGTCAGAAATTGTATTAGGTATAACAGCCGGCAGGAGGGAATCGGAGAATGGGAGAATGGGAATATAAAGAAATTATCAGATCAGATCAAGTATCTGGTTAGTATCAAAATCCTGCAGAGGATTACTACTCCTTACAAATGAGTCAGCAAGCCTCGATTTATTGTACTGCAGCTTCAGGATTTTCTCCTCAATAGTGCCCGTGGAAATATATTTATATACAAAAACGTTTTTGTCCTGACCAATCCTGTGAAATCTTTTACTGTGACTTCCCTGGAAAAAATCTTAAAAAGACTTCTGTCTGAAAACTCGTTGCATAACTTAACGCACTCTCTCTCTTCATCAGCCAGGTATCCTGAAGCTTCCGCCGACTGGAATGGTGAAAGGTATTCAGATAATCTGAAGTAACCCTTGTTTACCCTTCGGATGATGCAGGGTAATACGATTGATCCCCACAAACGGTGATGTGTCATGATTAGTGCAAATTGCCTCCTGTTTCTTGACTGATCGGAAACCAAAGAATTATTTTTTAATCAGAATGCAATATTGATTAAAGTAGGATGATTTTCAAAATATTTCTTCCCCGGATTTGACTGTTCTAAGACAGATTAATTACATCTCTTCAGATCTCCTCTTTGCACCGGAACTGATAAGATTACCCTGTGGTTTATTTCAAGCATCCCTCACAATTACTTCGCTTCGTCGGGCTCAATATCACCAGCAACCCCGCCTGACCGCTGACGCAGTAAGTCGGGCAGGCAGTAACAAGCAACCAGCAACCAGCAACTCATTTCATTTAATTATTATTAAAATTCTCTTCCGTACAGCACTCTTTTCCCCTTGCTTTCTCAAATGCCTCTCTGCCTTCGTTAAATGAGAACCAAGCCAGTCCTAAAGCCCCTATTGTATCAACCCATCCGAAACCTGTAAGCTCATAAATGGCACTCGAAAGCAGAAGAACGATCGACATATACAAGCATACCAGAGTGCATTTCCCGTCTGAAATGACGGGTTCTGAATTAAGCTTTTTACCGTAATGGATCTTTGATCTGTACAACCAGAACATTACCAGTATTGAGATCCCTGAAATAACAACGCCCCAGAAAGTTGATTCAGGCTTGTGACCGGTATAGAAATTGATCGTAGCGCCTGCCAGCAGACCCAGTGTCAGGATATAAAAGCTGCTCCCCGTTATACGTAGGGCAGTTATCTCAAACCTTGTTCTCGATGATCCCGGATTCTTATCGATCCTGATGACCATTTGCAGGATACCAAACCCTGATAAGACCTCAATAAAACTGTCAACGCCAAACCCGAAAAGAGCCAGTGTCTCATCCTGTATGCCAAGCATTACGGAAATGATCCCTTCTGCAAGATTATAAACGATCGTGAAGATCGCCAGTAACAAGACTTTCCTGTAATACTTTCTTTCCAATCCCGGTTCAATTAAAAATTGCTTCTATAATATAATACATTGGATAAGTTTGATATTTTTTCCGTCTGTCAAGCAGATTATTTCCTGTAAAGACAACATTCCGGCAGTGCTTTATAGATATCATCATCAGCTTTTATCATGTCAGTGTCGTGCCCGGCTTTTGCTATAGCTTTATGAATGGCATCAGGTCCGGTTTCGTTTGTGTCAAAGTCGATGTGCACTTTCTTCGTGTTAATGTCCCATAAGGCACTTTTAACTCCTTTTACCGACACTGCTGCTTTTTCTATTCTCTCCTTACACATTTCACAGTTACCTGAAACTCCAAAAGATATATGTACTACTGATTCTCTGGTTGAGGCCATACCACTGACCGCGCTCATATCTCCTGAGTGGTCATGTGCTGCTGCCATCTGAACAGCAGCCGGATTCATCATGCTTGGTTTGCCTGCAAGCTGCGCTGATGCATCCACGCTGAACGTTCCGTTGGTGACAATTTCTTCACCTTCGGAAAGACCGTCAATAACAACCCAGGTATCTTTCATTGAGGCGCCAAGGGTTATCTCACGCATCTTAAATGAAGGTATTCCGGCATCCGGCGTTTTGACATAAACAATTGACCGTTTGCCTGTCCACAGGACGGCCGATTGAGGAACAACAAGCTGTTCCCCGTTGCTTTTTCCGGTTGATCGCAGGATCCCGTTAATGAACATTTCAGGCTTTAGTTGCTGTCCGGTATTATTAATCTCAATCCTGATACGGGCAGTACGTGTAGCAGGGTTAATGAACGGATCGATAAATGATACTTTGCCTGTAAATGTTTTTCCTGGAACAGCATGAGTGGTAAACTCAACTATTTGATTCAGTGAAATCCAGGACAGATCCGATTCGTATGCATCGAAAACACCCCAAACACCCGATAAATCTACCACATCATACAAAACTGCCCCTTTGGCAATGTAATCACCTTCACTAACCTTCCTGTCCAAAACGATCCCCGAAGTGTTGGCGAAGATTTTGATAACTGAAGTTACAATCCCAGATTTTTCGATCATACCGATTTGTTCGTCAGAAAGTTTCAAGTTGCGCAGCTTTTCTCTTGCTGCTTCAACAAAAGCCGGGTACTTTTCCTTCATCGAAAGCGCCTCGATCAGCTCTTTTTGCGCTGTGATCAGCTCCGGTGAATAGACTCTGGCTATCAACTGGCCTCTATTGACAGTCTCTCCCGTCACATTTACCTTAAGTTGTTCGATACGTCCCGGTACATGTGCGGTCTGTGATTGAAGCAAAGACTCATTTAGCTGTATTTTTCCGTAAAGCATAACTTCTTTTGAGGTTGAACCCCGGGAAACGATGATCGTTTGCACCTCGGCAAGCTTCAATGCTGATTCACTCATTTCAATTGCCTCATCGTCAATATCAGCATGTGTAGTTCTTAAGGGGATCAGATCCATCCCGCAAATGGGGCATTGACCCGGTTTTTCCATCCTGATCTGAGGATGCATGGCACAGGTCCATACAACACGTTCTGCTTCAGAATGTTCGTGCAGTCCGCTTACTGCGGTTTCTACGGTGGAAGCGGGGCGGTGGAAAATTATCCATCCTGCCAGCAAGCCGGCAATTACGAGCAGACTGCTTTTAACATATGTATTTGAAAAGAACTTTCTTGTTTTCATCGGAATTAATATTTCACAGAATTCATCAAATTTTCAGCCATTGC
Organism: Bacteroidales bacterium UBA2198; assembly: GCA_002328625.1. Lineage (GTDB taxonomy): Bacteria > Bacteroidota > Bacteroidia > Bacteroidales > VadinHA17 > LD21. The sequence goes on along the minus strand of DCVC01000327.1, from coordinate 58 downwards.
AGCAGCAATGTTATAATCCACAATAGCTTCAATATGTTTAAACCCATAGTCGAGCACC
>DCVC01000148.1 GCA_002328625.1 Bacteroidales bacterium UBA2198 | reverse complement strand
ATAGAAATTCCGGAATAAAAATCCCTGCTATCAAAAAGGATGCCTGTGTTAAAATTGTAACAAATGTTACAATTGCAAGGGTTACAGTAGTCTTGTCGGTATAAGCTTTACCTTTTGATATCCAACGGCTTCTCTGGCTCAGGTACGACATTGTGGTTTTGGCCGACGCTGCCGTTACAATTGAGTCAAAGGATTCCAGCCACAGTATTTTTGACCTTTTTTCTTTCTTAATGCTGTGCAAAAGAAAAATATCGTCACCCGAGAACAAGTCGTATCGAAGATTTTCTGAATGTTTCAGGTAAGATTCCTTTTTAAATGCAAGATTTGCCCCGTTGCACATTGTACTCATTCGGGCAGCAGCAGTGCCGGCTGTTACTCCCTGGAGACCGAGGAACTCAAGTTCCTGAAACCTGCTGAAAAATCCGGGAGTAGTATCAATAATTACCGGGCAAATGATTAAATCGGGATTTTTTTCAACATAAAATGCGGTTATGGTACCTATCCAGTCCGGTCCCATGATGCAGTCACCATCTGTTGTAAGTATAAGGTTACCTGATGCAATATCAATTCCCTGACTTATCGCTCTTTTCTTTCCCCTGGTCTCATTCCTTTTCACTATCAGATTCTTTAGCCCGATAAAATCAGAAGCTTTATCGAAAGTATCATCAGTTGAATTGTCGTCAATGATTATTACCTCAAATAATTCGGGAGGATAATTCTGCTGCGATATTCTTTGAAGGATTTGGTAAATATGTTCAGCTTCATTTCTGCAGGCAATAACCACTGAAACAAAGATGTTCTTACCAGAGCCAGGCTGAAAAGGTCTGATGCGGTTCAGCCTACACCATATCAGCATAAAAAGAAAAAAATAGGGAAGGGATAACAGAATTGTGAACCAGTTCATTTGCTGTAACTATTTGTACTCATCCCAGCTTTTTATTGCCAGATCATTCTCATTCATACGACAAAAAGCGAGAATAAAAGCACTTGCCAGTCTTGCATTTGTAAGAAGTGGTACATTGTAATCCACTGCTGTTCTTCTTATGGAATAGTCGTTATCAAGCTCTGACGGGCTCAGATTTTTTGGAATATTGACAACCAGATCGACTTCGCGTGTTTTAATAAGATCGATGGTATTGGGTGTTTTGTTTTCATCAGGCCAGAAAGCAATATGTGCTTCAATGCCTGCATTTTTAAGGAATTGCTGAGTTCCCCTCGTTGCATATAGAGTATGTCCCTTATCACGTAACGCTTTGGCACTATTGATCAGTTCAACTTTTGAACGTGCAGGCCCGGTTGAAAGAAGAATGCTTTTTTTGGGGATCCTGTATCCGACAGAGAACATTGCTTTGAGTATTGCTTCATAAAATCCTTCACCGATACAGCCAACTTCTCCTGTAGATGACATGTCCACACCAAGCACCGGATCTGCTTTTGCAAGTCTCGAAAAACTGAATTGAGGAGCTTTAACTCCCACATAATCGAGGTCGAAAACAGATTTGTGAGGTTTTTCGACAGGAAGGCCGAGCATAACTTTCGTGGCTAGCTCTATAAGGTTGATTTTCAGGACTTTTGAAACAAAAGGCATGCTGCGGCTTGCTCTCAGGTTGCATTCAATGACTTTTATATTATTGTCTTTTGCAAGGAATTGAATGTTGAAGGGGCCGGTTATATTGAGTTCCATGGCAATTAACCTGGAAATACGCTTTATTCGTCTTGCTGTCTCAAAATAAATCTTTTGTGCAGGGAATACTATTGTTGCATCACCCGAATGTACTCCTGCAAATTCCACATGTTCACTTATGGCATATGTTATTATTTCTCCTTCCCTTGCCACAGCATCGATCTCTATTTCTTTGGCATTCTCGATGAATTCAGTGACAACAACAGGGTGTTGTTTTGAAACCTGAACCGCAATGTCGAGATAATGAATTAATTCTACTTTATTTGACACAACATTCATTGCAGCTCCTGAAAGAACATAGGAGGGTCTTATCAGAACAGGGAAACCGATGCGATCGACAAAGCTGAAAATATCATCAGTTTCAGAGAGCTCTTTCCATTGGGGCTGATCAATCCCCAGATTATCGCACATGTTTGAGAATTTGTGTCTGTTTTCTGCCCTGTCAATGGAGGCTGGTGCACTCCCCAGAACAGGTACATTTTCATAGGAAAGCCTCATTGCAAGGTTATTCGGGATCTGGCCGCCAACCGATACAATTACGCCTCCGGGCTTTTCAAGATCAATAATATCCAGAACCCTTTCAAAAGTGAGCTCATCAAAATAGAGTCTGTTGCAGACGTCATAGTCAGTGCTGACAGTTTCGGGATTATAATTAATCATTACAGACCTCAGCCCCTCTTTTTTAATAGTATCAATAGCATTAACCGAACACCAGTCAAATTCCACACTTGATCCTATCCTGTATGCGCCTGAACCGAGCACTATTATTGATTTCTTATCATTCTCAAACGAAACATCATGTTCTGAAGCACTGTATGTAAGATAAAGATAATTAGTCACGGCAGGGTATTCAGCAGCAAGGGTATCAATCTGTTTCACAAATGGTACAATATCCAGTGCTTCACGGTGCTTTCTGACTTTCCGGGCATCATCATTAATATGCAAAGAATGTGATTTAAGAATGTGTCGTGCCAGTTGAAAATCACTAAAGCCATTTTTTTTAGAATGCAGCAATAATTCCGGGGGAACTGAATCAAGTGTATCGTAACTGCAAAGTTCATTCTTGATATTGATTATATTTCTCAGTTTAAAAAGAAACCACTTGTCAATTTTGGTGAGCTCATAGATTTTTTCCACTGGGAAATCCTTTTCAAGGGCTTCAGCAATTGAAAATATCCTCATATCAGTCGGATCGGAGAGTTCCTTTTCAATATCATCAAATGCAAGATTTCTGTTCCCCGTAAATCCGTGCATGCCGAATCCTGTCATTCTGAGGCCCTTTTGAATGGCCTCTTCAAAAGTCCGCCCTATTGCCATCACCTCACCGACACTTTTCATACTGCTTCCTATCTGGTGTGAAACACCTTCGAATTTATTCAGGTCCCATCGAGGTATTTTACAGACGATATAATCGAGAGCCGGTTCAAAAAATGCCGTAGTCTCCTTTGTAACAGTGTTCCTGAGTTCGTGCAGCCCGTACCCTATACCAAGTTTGGCCGCAATGAATGCGAGGGGATATCCGGTTGCTTTTGAAGCAAGGGCACTTGATCGTGACAGCCTGGCATTAACCTCTATCACCCTGTAATCTTCAGAGTCGGGTGAAAGTGCATATTGTACATTACATTCTCCTACTATTCCTATATGCCTGATAATCCTTATTGAAAGTTCCCTGAGCTTGTGGTACTCGCTGTTGGTAAGAGTCTGGGACGGTGCGACTACTATACTTTCACCTGTGTGAATGCCCAGAGGATCGAAATTTTCCATATTGCACACTGTGATACAGTTGTCATATTTGTCCCTTACTACTTCGTATTCAACTTCTTTCCAGCCTTTAAGCGACTCCTCGACCAGGATCTGGCTTGTATAGGAAAATGCCTTTGACGAAAGTACAGTCAATTCGTCAACATCCGATGCAAATCCGCTTCCCTGGCCACCCAGAGTATAAGCTGCCCGGATTATAACAGGGAAACCAAGCTTGCCTGAAGCAGAAATAGCTTCATCAACTCCTGAAACAGCAATGCTCTGAGGTGTTTTTATGTCTATTTCCTTAAGTTTTCTTACAAACAGTTCCCGGTCTTCAGTATCCATAATAGCTCTGACTGGCGTACCAAGAACTTTTACTTTGTATTTTTCAAAAACTCCCGCCTTGTACAATTCCGTGCCGCAGTTAAGCGCTGTCTGCCCCCCGAATGATAAAAGAATTCCATCAGGATTCTCTTTAGAAATAATTTTCTCAACAAAATATGGAGTAACGGGTAAAAAATAGATCTTGTCAGCAAGATCTTCCGAAGTCTGTACAGTTGCGATGTTTGGATTGATCAGAATTGTGTATATACCTTCCTCTTTAAGCGCCTTCAATGCCTGTGAACCCGAATAATCAAACTCACCCGCTTCCCCTATTTTAAGGGCTCCCGAACCAAGCAGGATAACTTTTTTAACATCTTCTTTCATCTTCAGGTTTTAGGCTTCAAAAATAAAATATTTTTAAATGCACCTTGAAATTTTTAATTAAGTGTATATATTTGCAAAGTAAATGAATAAATATGCAAAAAACAAAAAGGCTTCTTGCAATTGAAAAAATAATTACTGAGCTCGAGATTTCATCGCAGGAAGTTCTGATAAAGAAGTTAAAAGCTAAAGGTATAATCTGTACACAGGCTACTCTCTCACGCGATCTGAGACAGCTTGGAGCGAGCAGGATACCCAATGGCAGAGGTGGTTACAGGTATGCACTGATTGAAAATCAGAATCAATTGCCGGCCAGGGAATTAAGCTTCAATATTATTTCGGTAATACGCGAAATAGTGGAAGCAAAAGGGCTTATGATAATAAAAACAATACCAGGCAATGCAAATGCCACGGCATATTACATTGATAATGCAGGCAGATATGAGATAGCAGGTACAGTGGCGGGTGATGATACCATACTTTTAATACCACGGGATGGATCAGGCATGAAACAGATACACACTTCACTTGAGTTAATATTTCCGGGCCTGCATGAGCAGATCAGGAAAAAAGAATAATAAAAAGAATAATAGATGAAAGAAAAAGTTATCCTCGCATACAGTGGCGGGCTGGATACATCAGTAATACTCAAATGGCTGATTGAAAAAAATTATGATGTTATTGCTTTTGTCGCTGATGTGGGTCAGGCTGATGATTTTGAGGAATGCAGAAAAAAGGCTTTGCTGTTGGGAGCGAGCAAGGTGATTATATCTGATCTGAAAAAAGAGTTCATTGACAATTATGTCCTCAAAGCTATAATGGCAAATGCAATCTATGAAGACAGATATCTTTTAGGTACCGCATTGGCAAGGCCCCTAATAGCAAAAACACAAATTGAAGTTGCTATTGCGGAGGGAGCGAATGCTGTGGCTCACGGTGCAACTGGCAAGGGGAACGACCAGGTAAGGTTTGAATTATGCTATTATGCTCTGAAACCTGACATTAAAGTTATTTCTCCATGGAAAGACAGGGAATTCCTTGAGACCTTCAAGGGAAGAACAGATCTTCTGAAATATGCTGCTGAGAAAAAAATACCTGTAAAAGCGAGCATTGATAAGCCTTATAGCGAAGATGATAATATCATGCATATCAGTCATGAGGCAGGAATTCTTGAAGATCCCATGTTTCCCGTTCAGAAGAACATGCTTGAGAAGATGCTTATGCCACAGGATGCACCTGACAGGGAAACCCGTATTGTGATTCATTTCAGGAATGGGATACCGGTGAAAGTTGTTAACAAGGATGACGGAACTCAAAAGGAAGAATCCTATGAAATGTACACTTATCTGAACGAACTTGCAGGAAAAAATGGCATTGGTTTGCTTGATATGGTGGAAAACCGTTTTGTCGGCATAAAATCAAGAGGTGTATATGAAACGCCTGCAGCGACTGTACTGCATATTGCACATAAAGATATTGAGGGGATAGCAATGGACAGGGAAGTGATGAGGCTTGTAAATATGCTTACACCCAAATTTGCTGAACTTATTTACAATGGCTTCTGGTTCAGTCCCGAAATGGATTTTCTGATGGCAGCAATTGAAAAGAGTCAGGAACTGATTGACGGAAGTGTTCATCTCTGCCTCTATAAAGGCAATGTGCTTATTGAAGGACGTGAATCTCCTTCATCTCTGTATGATAAACAACTGTCAAGCATGGATATTGAGGGAGGATTTGACCAGACTGACAGCAGGGGTTTCATCAGAATAAATGCAATTCGTCTGATGGCTCACAGGGCCATTGTTGAAGCAAGCAAGAAAAAAATGGAGGCTTAAGAAGATAGTAGTTCAAACTAAAATACATTGCTATGAAACTCTGGGAAAAGGGAATAACTCCGGAACCTTCAGTTATTGAATTTACGTCGGGCAAAGATAAAGAAACTGACCTGCTTCTGACTCAGTGGGATATCATTGGTTCCATGGCACATGTTATTATGCTTGATAATGCAGGTTTGATAACCTCTGTCGAGAAAAAGAAACTGCTAAAGACCCTTTTTTCCCTGTTTAACCATGATAAAGAAAATTGTCTTAAAATTGAAAAAGGAGTGGAAGATATTCATTCACAGATTGAAAAAGAGTTAGTCTCTGTCCTTGGTCCTGTCGGTAAAAAGGTACACACAGGAAGGTCAAGAAATGACCAGGTCCTGGTAGATATACGGCTTTTCTCAAGGAATGAAATAGATAAACTGGCATTGCTGATCAGGGAGCTTTACCTCAGGCTGTCATCTTTAAGTGACCAGTACAGGGAAATCTTAATGCCTGGTTACACCCACATGCAACCGGCAATGATCTCATCTTTTGGCTTATGGTTTGGATCCTATACTGAATCTCTGGCTGATGATATCCTTCTTCTTTCTGCGGCACGGGAACTTAATAACAGAAATCCGCTTGGATCAGCGGCCGGATATGGTACCTCACTTCCAATAAACAGAAAACTTACAACAACCCTTCTCGAATTCGATGATCTTATGTATAACTCTGCATATACAAGTCTGAGCAGGGGAAAAGTAGAACTGGCAATAGCATCCTCTCTCGCTTCTCTTGCTCAGACACTGTCACGTTTTTCAATGGATATTTGTCTTTTTATGATGCATGAATTCAGGTTTATTGACTTTCCTGATGAGCTTTTCACTGGTTCGAGCATAATGCCTCAAAAAAGAAATCCCGATGTATTTGAACTTATAAGAGCCAGAATGAATATTGTCCTGACCCTTCCCGGTCAGATATCTATGGTTACCAGTAATCTTACCTCAGGTTATCACCGTGATCTTCAGCTTTTGAAAAGTATAGTATTCAATGGCTTCGCAGAAGTTGTGCAATGCATTAAAATTATGCTTGTTATGCTCAGCAATATTATTATACGCACAGATATTGCTGATAATCCTTTATACAACACTATTTACAGCACTGAAGAAGTAAACCGCATGGTTAAAGAAGGCATTCCTTTCAGGGATGCCTATAAAACTGTATCGGGGTTGATAAAGAATGGATCTTTCACCAGGACCTCCCTGTCGGACTATACACATGAAGGAAGCATAGGCAATCTTTGCAATAATGAAATAGGCAGGATTCTTGAAAAAAGAATGAGTTGCTTTAAAAGCAAATCTGCAACTGAACTGGCGGAAAAGATGATTCAATATTGACATCCAATGCCTTCGCAATTACGGGATTCAGGGATTCATCTTTTTGATGTTTTCAATAAACAGATCGAACAGGTAATCAGTATCAGTAGGGCCGCCTGATGCTTCGGGATGAAACTGGGTTGAAAAGAATGGTTTTGTCTTATGTTTCATGCCTTCATTGGTATTGTCATTTATGTTGATAAAGAGGGGTTCCCACTCTTTATCAAGAGTATTATTATCAACTGCAAATCCGTGATTCTGAGATGTGATATAGGCTTTATCAGTTCCGACCTGTATAACCGGCTGGTTATGACTTCTATGCCCGTATTTAAGTTTGTAGGTATCAGCTCCCGAAGCCAGTGCCATAAGCTGATTTCCGAGGCAGATTCCGAAAACAGGCTTACTTCCGTTCAGTGATTTTCTTATGTTTTCAATTGTTGACACACACATTTTCGGATCACCGGGACCGTTTGTAAGAAAGAGACCGTCATACTGGTCAGAATGATAATCATAATTCCATGGAACCCTTATTATGGTTGTATCCCTTTTAAGTAAATTACGTATTATGTTGTATTTGACTCCGCAATCAACCAGAATGATTCTGTATTTTCCTGAGCCATATATTTTTTTCTCATGTGTGCTTACTTCTTCAACCAGATTTACTTTATTGGGATCGTAGAAATCGGTAATCGTGCCATCAGGTTCAATCTTTCCAAGCATTGACCCTTTTTCCCTGATCCTTTTAGTCAAAGCTCTTGTGTCAATACCGTAGATTCCAGGCACATGATTTCTACTTAGCCATGCATCAAGGCTTTCATTGGCATTCCAGTGACTGTATTCAAAGGAATAATCAGAAACAACTAACCCTGATATATGTATTGAAGAAGACTCATAAAATCTATAAAGATTATTTTCCTCGAGTTTGCCTGGAGCTCCGTAATTACCAACCAGGGGATATGTAAGACAAAGGATCTGGCCACGGTAAGAAGGATCGGTAAGGCTTTCAGGATATCCTGTCATCGCAGTGTTAAACACTACTTCCCCGGCCGATGGAATTACCTTACCAAAGGATCTGCCACCGTATGTCGTGCCGTCTTCAAGTGTTAACCGAACCTTTATTCTCTCGTTCATTGAACCTGGTATTAATTCTTTCTTATGGATGAAACAGCTTTTTCAATCTGCTCCATAGCCTTAACAACTGTCTGACGGGTGGTTGCAAGATTCATCCTCATAAAGCCCTCACCTCCCCGGCCAAAAGTTGATCCTTCGCTCATCCCAACTCCTGCAAGGTTTGTAAAAAAATCCTGCATATCTTTACCCTGCATTCCCAGCTTCCGGCAATCAAGCCATATCATATAAGTTGCCTCAGGCTGAACAGGAATTATTTCAGGTATCATTTTTCTGCAAAACTCCATTACAAAATCAACATTATGATCTATATACTCAAGCAGGTCAGACAACCATTCATGACCACGGGAATAAGCTGCAACTGATGCAATGGTTCCAAAAATATTTCCATTCCCGATATGCAGGTTGTTGACAATTCTTTTAAAGGACTCTCTTAAATCCGGATCAGGAATAATAACGGATGCTGTTGCCAGACCGGCAAGATTGAACGTTTTGCTGGGGGAAACATAGGTTATGGTTCTTTCTGCCACGCGATCAGAGAGTTTTGATAAAGGATTGTGCCTGAATCCCGGAAGGACAAGATCGCAATGTATTTCATCAGAGATGATCAGGATATTGTTTTCAATGCATATTTCTGCCAGTTCATTAAGTTCTTCATACGACCAGACTCTTCCGACAGGATTATGAGGATTTGATATCAGGATCATTTTTGTTGTCCCGTCAATGATTCTCAGGAGAGACTCAAAATTCATCTCCCACCTGCCGTTTGACTCCTTAAGCTGGTTAATCAACAGTTTCCGATTATGTGCTGTAACTGCGGAAAAAAAGGGGAAATAAACAGGGGGTTGTACTATTATACCATCACCCTGTTGAGTAAAGGCCAGGGTGGAGATATTTAAAGCCGGAACAACCCCGGGAGAGAAGCATATCCATTCTTCTTCAATATGCCAGTCATATCTCTCCCTGAACCATTTAATTATTGACTGATGGTATTCTGAGGGGAAAAATGAATAGCCGTATATTTCATGATTAATACGGTTTTTCAATGCAGACACAATAAAATCAGGAGTTCTGAAATCCATATCTGCAACCCACATCGGGATAACATCTTTAACACCAAATGTCTCTTTCCTGAGATCGTACTTGATACAGTCTGTTCCTTCCCTGTTGACATGTTCGTCAAAATTCCACCTCATCAGGATATATTATTATTTCAGGGGCTCAAAGATAAGCAAAAAATAAGTGTCAGGAAATCATCTTTCCAGAGGATGACTGTTGCCAAAACTGAACATTCCTATTATTAAATCTGTTAATCCTTTCTGTTAAGGCCGATGAATTTTAAAATAATATTGACTATAGAGCTAATTTAATATTATTTATTATTTTTATAGGCGTTTTTAAAGCGAAATCTAATTTAAACCAATCAATATGAAAAAGAGATTTACTGTTGTTATACTTACACTTCTGATAATAAGTCTCACGGGGCTCTATTCATGCAAAAACAGGGCTGCTAAGCTGGAAAAGAAAAAAATTGAACTTGAACAAGTTAAAACAATAGAGAGTGAGATTGAAAAGAATGTATATCCGCTGCCCACATCAGCAGATGTGATTAAAATGCTTTCAGAACTGGAAGTCGGTTACATAATGGGTATTTCGAACCCGGTTGAAAATGTAAAAAAATATTTCAGCAGTACCAAACGTGCAACCAATCTTGGCACATATGGAGCGGACCTTAGCTATGCAACTCTTTATAATATACAGCAGGAAGTCATAAATTACCTTAATGCTATCAGAACACTGGCAAATGAATTGAACATGTCAGCCATATATGATGAGTCGTTATATGAGAGAATCAGAGAAAATTTTGACAGCAAAGACACACTTGTGACAATACTTACCGATGCTTTCAACAGCACATATGCCTTCTTAAGCGACAATGACCAGCAGGCTTTGGCGCTTCTTGTTGTGGGAGGTGCATGGG
>DCVC01000031.1 GCA_002328625.1 Bacteroidales bacterium UBA2198 | reverse complement strand
GATGTTGACTCCGTAACCTGGTGGCACTGGATCAATATCATAATCCCTGATCATCTGAGTGAGAGCGAGTCGATGATGTTCATCGGCGGAGGATCATCACGCGACACTGTTGCGCCGATGCCCGATGAATGGCTGATACAAGGTGCCGTGGCAACCGGTTCGATCATATCACATATAAGCAATATACCTTTTCAGCCTCTTGACTTCACGGACGATGACAAGGGAGGGCGATACGAAGATGACCTGATCGCATACGGATGGAGAAAGTACATCGAAAGCGGGGCATCAGAGGATAAAATGGAGTGGCTGGCGCGCTTCCCCATGACCAGGGCTGTTGTAAGGGCAATGGATGTGGTGCAGGAAATAAGCAGGCAAAAGGGTGCCCCCGTTGACAGCTTTTTCGTCGCAGGTGCCTCCAAAAGAGGATGGACAACATGGACGACGGCAGCTGTCGACAACCGTGTTATGGCAATTGCACCAATAGTAATTGATCTTCTGAATTTAATACCATCCTTCAAACACCACTGGCAGTGTTATGGCGAATGGTCCCCGGCCGTTGAGGAGTATGTGATTGAGGGTATCATGGACAGGATGGATGAATCCGAATTCAAAAACCTGCTTGAAAAAGTCGAGCCCTATTCGTTTGCCGGTGAGCTGACTATCCCAAAATATATTGTGAACGCCACCTCCGATGAGTTCTTTGTTACCGATTCCTGGAAATTTTACTGGGATGACCTGATGGGAGAAAGTTATCTTCATTATGTTCCGAATGGTAATCACAGTCTGCGTAACGCCTACCAGCCGATAAGCCTGATCTCCTTTTATCAGAGGATTATTACAGGAACTGCCATACCTTCTTTCGACTGGACAGTCAGTAACGATACCATCTATGTGGAGGTTGATCCGGAAAATGAATACATTCTTAACAAATGGGAGGCTGTGAACAAAAATGGCAGGGATTTCCGCAAATATGTGGTTGGGGATGCCTGGTACAAAGAAGAAATAAATCGGGAAGAGGACGGAAAATACAGCATTTACATAGAAAAGCCTGCTGCCGGTTACAAAGCTGCTCTTGTTGAGGTAATTTTTAATCCCGGATCGGTTTTCCCACTTACCTTTACTTCCGGCACAGTGGTTACACCTGATACTTATCCTTTTCCTCCGTTCCAGACCTCGGCTCTGAAAAAGGAGAGAGAGCTATAGGACGAGGGGACGAGGAGGCGAGCACCTCACTCTTTAATGTCTTACAGAATGTGCTCAGGTATAACGGCTTTTGCAAGATGTGTTCATTTCCTTTTAAGGTTAATATCCTGTCAAACATTAAAAAGATAGCATTTTGATGTTTATTGCATATTTTATGGTCTATTTAAGGTCAAAATTCCATGCAGACATTAATTTATAGTCTATTTTAATGTTTGGTAAGTGAAATAATCTTATTTTTGAGGTCAGAATTAGAGTAAACATTAAATAATAGATTAATTGATGCCTGAAATACTTTATCTGGTCAACCCTGACAGAAATATCCCATGGAATGATCTTCCAATATTACCAATTAGAAAGGAACTCTATCAAACAATAGAAATATTGGAGAAACTTGGAGATGCAAAAGCTGCACTAGCAAGACTTCATGGTCGTAGTGTTGTGATTCCAAATCAAGGACTACTAATTAATACAATAAGCTTGCAGGAAGCAAAAATTTCAAGCGCAATTGAGAATATATTCACAACAGATGATGAGCTATACAAAGCATTCAGTGATCAAAACACCGAAACAAACGGAGCCTCCAAAGAGGTATTAAGGTATAGAGAAGCACTTTGGTCTGGTTACAACTATTTAAAAAATAGAGCCCGGTTCGATCAGGAATATTTTACTCGGATCTTTCAAGAAATAAAGCAGACAAAAGAAGGGATTCGTCCTGATTTTTTAAATACAACTATAAAGCAAAGTGGAACAGGTCCAAATGCTGGTCAAGTTGTCTATACTCCACCAAAAGGTTATGCCATAATTCAAGACAAATTGGATAATCTTATAAACTTCCTGAATGATGATGAGAATTTTAAGATGGATCATATACTAAAAATGGCTATTGCTCATTTTCAGTTTGAGGCCATTCACCCATTTCGTGATGGAAACGGTAGAACAGGACGCATATTCAACATCCATTATTTGACGAAAAAAGGATTACTGGATGTCCCAATATTGTTCCTCAGCAGATACATTTTGGATCATAAAGATGATTATTACTCGGGATTAATGGAAATTTCTCAAAGAGGTAATTGGAAGAACTGGTTACTATTCATGTTGAGAGCCATTGAATCCACATCAAACATTACCTTCCAAAAGATTAATGACATCGTATCAGCAAAAGATTCAATCTTGGAGTATATAAAGAAAGAAAACAGAAGGTTTAGAAAGACAGAAGATCTGATAAAAAACTTGTTTAATCAACCTTTTACCAAAGTAAAACATCTTGTTGATGCAGGAATTTATGCCGAAAATACAGCCAGGGATTATCTAAATAAGCTGTGTGATATGCAAATTCTTGAAAAGAAAGAAATTGAAGGTCATCATTATTACCTTAACCTTGAATTATACCACATACTTTCAGAGTAACTTTTCAATGAATTAGTTTTGTTTTAATGGACTCTTCACGAAACAACTATGTATTGGGTATAAAGAACTTGCCAGGTTTCTTGCCAGGTTTTTAGTGTTTTTTGATGATCTGTTCAAATTTGAACGAAGGTCGGCGGCAGTTCCACCATTCTTATCACATCCTGACCAACCCTTTTCAAAAACCGAAAAAACTTGACTTTGGTGTAAACAAGGTTTAACTTGCATTGTGAAATATACTTCAGATGCCAGGC
>DCVC01000361.1 GCA_002328625.1 Bacteroidales bacterium UBA2198 | reverse complement strand
AATCACCAAAATACTTAACGTAAAGTTTTTCACCTGATACACAATTGTAAGTCTTGGTAAATTAAGAAGTGAGGAATTATCTATGTTGTTAAAAGTTTAAGGACTTCTTTTTCCGATGTTGATTGGAAGCAGGCTGTAAGTCAAGGTACACAAGGTTTTATTGAGGGCGTTGATGCGGTCGCGGTATAAGTATGTTCAAAGAAAGGTACTATCTCGCCGGGACTGCCATAGAATGCTCTAAGTTCGGGGTTTTGCCATGCTATAAAGTAACCAGCCAGCCAGTATATAACCAGATAAATAATAGCAATAATACCAAGTTTTAGAAGTAACTGCTTTAATGGCACAACAATATTTGTATTCTCAGTGTCAACATCTCTTTTCTTCCATCTATTGCATATCAGAATGGCAAGGGGGATATAAATAAGTGGTAATGATAAGCCCATAATAAACAAACGTGGAAGCAACTTGGGTGATACCGTTATTTCGGTAAGAAAATAACAGGTTTCAACTTGTGTAATAAAAGTAAATGCCCCATAATATGCCAAGGCTAAAAAAGATGCCAGTCGCCATCCGTCCCATTGTGAAGTTACTATTAATCCGACTATTAAAATTGTATTTAACAAGCCTAAAATAAGCATGTCACTTACTTCACCTGCTAAACCAGGTTCTGAAGGAGTATCCGGCATTAGATTTCCAATTGCCATTGCACCTAAAATTCATATGGGAAAATATAGAACAGTTAACAGGATTAACCTGATAGCCCAGATCAAGATTTTCTTTTTATTCATATTGTTTTATGTTAAAATGTTATGTCATTAAGTGGCATTGTGTAATAACGGGAGTCTGTCTAACGACGTAGCGGTTGGGGCAGGCGTGACAACTTCCCGTTCTGTCGGAAAACTTGGTCCACAGAGAGGGAAACCTGTTAATCTTTTGTTCATGCTATTTGCCGTCATTTACTGATTTTAAAATAGCCTTAGTAGCCGATTTGAGGTTGGAGCAGATTCTTATGTTTTGCCTGCACTGAGAGTTTAATTCACGATAATGTTTTTGTCCATGACCTGTTAAAAGGAATATTCCGTTTGCTCTGCTATTGATAGCCAGTTTAACGTCTGAAGGGTGGTCTCCGAGTATGTAAGAATTACACATTAATATGTCCCCTGTCTTTGATAATAGTTCCGTCCCGGTCAAGAAAAACTGCTCTGTTCATTTTTCTTTAATTAAGTAAATACGGTTATCTTCAATTTTATACAGCATTGGCACTATAATTAAATTTGGATATCTTAAACACAATCGTTTTGCTTCACTGATCACAAAGTCAATTTCATTTCCAATTTCGAACATTGGTGCGAAGCTCATAAAATGTTCTTCTGCCTGTTCTTTGTCCCATCCCGCTTTTTCCACCAGACCGTTAATGAATTGGTCTTTACGTGAAATTAAATTTACCATCCCACAATTATTGTGTCCTATCAGCGCAATGTGGCCAACTTGCCCAATGGCAATAGCATATGAAACTTTAAACTCACTGTAGCGCAAGTTTGCCCCGCCTGAGCGAATAATAAAAGCAAAGTTATCGGGGATGCGTAAGTGTTTTCTGTTGTCCATACACATTCCGATTAAAAGTTGAGCCCTGTCGTAGCTTTCAAATGGTCTGTTAAGATTGTGATATTCTAAAAGAAGTCCGATTGGTGTCTGTCGGTATTCAGGGAAAATATCATCCGTTGTTGAAATATTTACTAATCTGATCATTTGTAGTTGTCAATCTTCTTATAGTCTTAAGTGCTGTCAAATTTAATCGTTTAGAATAATATATTAAATGGCACTTATATTTTATAAATTGAGTGCTCTTAAAAATTTAAATTGATCAATCGGCTTTTTTGAATAACGGATGGCACCTAATCCCAACAATAAATGGCATTTGTGTTGGCCCTGGTCATGATCTCAATACGTGCCCCGCTTTCAAATGAAAGAAAATATGATGTAAATCCTTTGCGGCTGTTTTTATATTTTTCTCCGCATTTCATGTTAAAATATTTCTGATAGAATATTCTTATTTTTTCCAGATCAGAAGTCCATATTGCAATATGTTCAATTTTCATTTTTAATATTTCTATTCCAATTTAAGAAAAATCCAAGACATAATTTCAAACTCGAAGTTTTTACATCATGCTGATTTTCTGCCGGATTTGCCTAACGCCCTGACAGTATAATGTAGTGGGAGTTGGTGCTTTGGCGCCATGGCATGTGTTTTTGCTGTCCGGGCCTGCCCTGACTGAACCGTAGGCGAGCCTCATAGGGTATAAGTTTTGTGAGCTGTCTCCTTCGGTGCAATCATTAGTTAAATACTTTGTCACTAACATTTTTAAACTTTCAAGGTCTTAAAATCTATATATTGCGCCAATATTTACTCCGCCTATTAAAAGGATATTATTCAGGCCGGCTCCAAAGTTAAATGCAGACAACTTTTCTTTTTGAGCACCTTCTTTTGTAATTGAATATTTGTAACCTAAGCTTAAAATATTGATTGATGAAAACAATGATACATTGTTAATTATATCGTAATTGATGCCCGGATAAATACTGAGTGTGAATTGTGTTCCATTGGATTCAGTAGTTGCCCCGTTTAATTCATCTTTTGTTCTGGAGAAATCAATTCCAATGTTCCCTTGTCCATAGATTGAAAATTTATTCCAGGTTATTGCATAATAGCGTATATATGGATTAATACCAATATTGGACGTTTTTAACATTGAAGTATTGGTATACTCTGTCTTGCTCTTTGTTGAAGAAATATCCAAAGCCAGTCCAATAGCTACAGTATTTGTTAAGTATTTCCCCATACTTGGCATTAATCCAAGGGAATAGTAACTTGTCTTACGTGTGGCTGCAGCTCTGTCTTGATCACTTTGGGAAGTGCTAAAGTGAATGTTTCCACCAACGAAGATTTGTGCATTTACGTAGTCAGATACAAGCAGAAGAATTAGAATTAACACAAATTTAAGTGATTTCATAGATTGTGGTATTTAAATTGGTTTTACATATACAAAGTCATGGTATACAAAGCATTATCGCGAACACTGGTGCGCGCGTCCTGGCGGAGTGATGTTATTGTTTTAAAATGAAAACGCCATTTTTTGCAGTGCCAATCCAGATATTATTATCAAAATCAGTTTCTATTGTTGTAATTTTATCCCCGTTGAAGAGTCCAACTGGTGCTAATTCCCAGGAATTACCGTTAAAGACATGGAGTATGTATGAATTACCCTCTATATCAGCAGCCCAGCAATACTCTCTTCTATCAGCTTTGAGAGCTGTAAAAAAGGAAAGCCGTGAATTCATGAAATCTGGCCTAAGCCTTCTCCATTCGTTATTCTTATAAGTGTAAAATTTATTTGTATCAGCGGTTGAAGAGGATAACATAAAATCCTCAAGAAGGTAAATAGTACTGGAAGGGCCAACGGTTACTGCCGTCACCCAATAAAACGTTCCGTTCGCATTGCCAAGGCATTCCCAGGTATCGCCTGAAATGCGGTAAATATTTGTCTTGTTTACTTTACTTAATGTCATTGCATAGATTGTCCCATTGTGATCAAGGCAAATATCCGAAATAACATGTTGGTTTAGAATAGAATTATCGGGACTAAACACGTGAAATTTCTTACCATTATACACTACTAATCCACCATAATCATGAGCACAACTGGAAAACCAGACCTTCCCATCCAGTCCAACTTCGACATTTGTAATATAGTCCCTGGGTAATCCTGAGTTATCTTTTGTATACCAGGTAATTCCGTCTTTCGTAAGATGACCTAATCCACCGCCGCCTGTTGCAATCCATAACGATTCATCTCCAGCAATTGATATATCAAGTATTGAAAATCCCAGAGTGTATGAGTTTTCCAAAGTCCCGTTTTTATAGTGGAAAAGTTCTTGTCCACTTGCTAACCATGTGTTGCCTTTATAGTCAGGTTCAATGCAATCAATCCGTTTATCTTCAAGTAAATGTCCGGTTACTTCAAAACTAACGATAGGTGAATAGGTTTTTAGCGTATCTTCTTTCCTGATTAGAACTGGCTCATCATCAGCAACAGGACTATAAACCTTTTTACAGGCAAAGATATTGAGTATTATTATGGTCAAAAATATTGAACCACTTATGTACTTTCGATAGATACTCGAGAATGACATTTTACTGGATCAGAGCACTTTTACAAAGCAAAGTTACGATATTCTAAAAGTTCTGTTACAATGTTCCCGGGAGTTTTTACTCTAATAAAGGAAATAATTTGACTATATGAATGAAAGATAAATTAATTGTGGATTAGGTAACTATCTAAAGGTGTAGCTTTTAATGCCCGCTGACGGTCTGGCAATAAAGGGAGGTTGTGTTGCTGAGCCGAAGGTCCCTGATGGTCCCGTTTTGCGGGATATCAGGGCAGGCCTGACTGAAGCTGAAAGTGCTGACCGACCGGAGGGAGAGTAAGTACGGAGCGAACGTCATGGGGTGCAAGGTTGGTCGGAAGCTGGTAACAAGTCAAGATATAGAAAGTATTATTGCGGGCACTGGCGGGGTCGCGGCAAAATCTTTTACAAATCTGTCAATGGGGCAGGAGCAAAGTGTAAAAACCATGACAACTTCCCGTTTCACGGGACAATTAGTCCCGCACAGCGGGAAGCTTATTAATTATACCTACCGTGTTAGCTTTAGCTGTGTTATTAATATCTTATATAATTGTCTTGTGTCTTGACTTTTACATGAGGGACAAAGCAAAATATTGTTACGTTTAGTCAGCCAACCTTAGTAATTTTGGTAGGGTTTTGCTAGTGTCAGATACCATCGAAATATTTATGATATTGTACTCGTAATCAATCCAATAAATAATTTTGTAGTTTTTAATAATTAAGAAACGAAATTCCTGTGGCCGGGTCAAAAGTAAATCCTCTTTTCTGCCTGATTTTGGATTGTTCTCCAGAATTATTGTTGCATCAATAATTTTCCGGACTAGTTTTTGGGCAATACCAGGACTTGCTTTAACTAGGTGATAATCAAATATATCCTTAAGTTGATTAATGGCAAAATCAGTCCGGTGAGTCTTGAAGGTTATTTCCATTTTTTAACTGATTCTTTTAATTCTCGAGCATTAACTACATTCTCTTTTTTTGCATCTTCAATAGATTTATCGACCATCTTGTTGAAGTTGTCAATACTAATGGGCTTGAGATTAGCTTCATAGTCCTTGGCTTTATCTTCAAGGAGAATTTTCTCGAGCTTTTGAATCAGTTTGATATTTCTGAGTCGCAAGAATTCTTGGACGAAGTTTATTTTTCTAGTCTGAATATCCATATCATTCTGTTATATCGCAAAGTTAATACTTAATAGAGTAAAATATGCCATACGACAGGATTTTAACACTATTGTCGGAGGTTCCTTAAGGAGTTGTCTGGGTGGAATAAAGTTTCAGTTAAAGCCAACTTATTTTTAGCATTATAACTAATGTTTAAAGTCAACCAACATCAGATAAAGTTAGGGTTGATATCTGTGCGGATATTCATTTTTGTTATGCCCGAATAAAGCACGGCCCCGTCAGTTACAATTGCTATATCTTGTATCCGGGTGACCTGAACGAATAACTTGCATCTGCCTGACTTTCAATTTGCACAAATCCCATACAAGTTATATAATCTTTCGGAAACCGGGGATTGAAAATAATTCATTCTTTTGATGCTAAGATTTGCCGGTCTGCCTTTTGAAAATCCGATTTAACCGTTTCGTTGGCTTATACAGAACTGAACAAAGATTTTATCGGTTTCTTATAAAAATCTTTTCTATACTCCTGGTCGCCCCTGTGAAATAATTAACAATATAAATGCCATCCTTTAATCCGGGATCAAATTCATGATATCCTGTGCTATAGAATTTCTTAACAAATAGCTTGCGCCCTTTAAGATCGTATATTAAAAGGGTGCCACTCTCTCCTTCAAGATGGCTGATTTCTGCTTTTAAAATTCCCTGTGAACAATATATTCTGAATAGTCTGGGATGTGAAATATTATCATCAATCCCGGTGTTAATGTTTCGGAAGATCAGGAAAAACCTGCTTTCGTAGGTGCCTGATGCTAGGAATAGCTTGTATATATTATCCGGGAGTAAGCTTTTCTGAACATTTTCAATCATATCAAAAAGATAAATATCCATTTTTGACACTTCTCCTCCAATGGCCCGGATCTTAAAAAACAACTCTCCGTCTCTGTTCAATTTGAGGCCCAGAGGTACTTTACAGATAGTATCTGTAATTAAGGGCAGGGCGCTTATTGAAAGTCTCCTGCCATCAGGACCGATCGCATAAAGATTCGTTACGCCAAGATCAGTGTTCATCAGCTTGAGCGCATCAAGCTGTCCGTCAAAGTTGCCGGTTGCTTTTTCATCAAAGTAAATTACCACCGGATCGGCAGAAAGTGTATCATCAGAGAACGCTGCAATAAGTCTTATAAAGGATTTTGAATCTTCATCTGATTTAATAAAAGGATGCTCAAGGTCTGTTACCCTGGCATTATTGTTCATTGACAATATCCCGGTTACCGGGTAAGGACCATCGGATACATGT
Organism: Bacteroidales bacterium UBA2198; assembly: GCA_002328625.1. Classification (GTDB taxonomy): domain Bacteria; phylum Bacteroidota; class Bacteroidia; order Bacteroidales; family VadinHA17; genus LD21. The sequence continues at coordinate 6,968 of DCVC01000361.1, read as the reverse complement.
ACAAAGAAGCCCTGCATTGAGGGTATTAAGTTAGTTGCCAATCCATCATTAGAGACCCCGTTGATATATGTACTGTAATTACCACCATATTCATCAACAGTGCTTGCATTAAAAAAATATAATGCATCGTCAATATTATTTTTTGTCCACCCTGTTGATTCATTCCAGTCAATGGGTGATGGGTATGGATTGCCTGTGAGATTGAATCCTTTTGTAAAATCATTATTGTGATTATGCAACACAGCTGATATTTCTCCATTGTTAACAACTCCTTTCATATCAATAGTGGCAGGGGCCGGATCAGACCCGAGATTAACGGCAAAACCGGTCAACGGATAAAGCAGTCCGTCCGGATCTGTATAACTTATCCATCCCGATGATGTGCGACTTTCATCATACCTGTAAATAGTTGGAAAAGCATCTGACAGGTTTATCTCACCTGCGAATTCGTTTACTGTTGCTCCCTGAAAGGGAGAACTGAAATACTTGTAACCGAATCCTGAGGGGAGATATCGCTGCATGGTAATGTCACCCAGTACATGTCCTGAACCGCTCCCATCAACCAATGCAGTTCGTACAGCTGTGGAAAGAAGGATTAAATTCCCTCCCGCATTCAGGGTACCGTGACTTAATAAAATGCCCCCTAATGTATTACCAGGATTAACGATGGTTGTTGTACTTCCTGAAGCAACAGTTATATTATTAAACTGAGAGGAATTGTCACCTGAAAGAAATTGAGTCGTTCCTGAAAATAATACTGTATTGTCACAAGTTAATGAACCGTTATTTGTTACATTTCCAAAAAAGATAACAGAGCCGCCTGACCCAAAAAACCTCGTGCCTGAGGAAATAAGCAGATCCTGACAAAGTGCAGTATTGTGTGCATTTAGAATCAGTGGCAGGATTATTATGAACCTGAACCATTTCAAGTAATCATTTGCTTTAATATATTTATTCTGATGATTTTTATTTTTCACTATACTATAATGAATTAACAAACCAGTTAATATCCTGTACTGTAATTATATCCCCATTATTTCTCGAAGAGAAGAACAATTCAAAATAATCATCCTGAGAGACATCCTCAAGATATATTACTGTAGAAAACTGAAAGGGTTGATTTGCTACGGTGATTCGCAAAGTTGTTTCTCCATAGCGTGTAGCGGATACACCATTCTTAACAAGAGCAAGTGTTATTACCCGGTTGGAGGAACTGACTGCCAGGTTTCCTGCGATTATCACAAAAACATTGCGTGACTTCTGGGGCAGATAAGTTATTCTGTTATTTCCGATAAGCCAGCTGATTGTATAATACTCTGTGACTGTCCATGTTGCTTTATACCATTGGTTGGCCAAAGTGCATGTAAAAGAAGATGAATTATCAACCACGTTGACATCGCAATGTGGTTTTTTATCTTCCGAACCCGTATTTCCTTCTATATATGCGTTTGCGTCACGACCATCGGTCCGGGAAAAATCAAAGCCTTTTATCGAATGTCCCACCTCATTCCACGAATTTCCGGAAATAACAATCGATTCGAAGGAAAATGAAGAAGGTCGGTAAATTATTGCCGTATCGGTAGTGAATTCGTTTGTATATACCCCGCCAAGCAGCTGAATTACGGCTGAAGATCCCTTTGACAGATCAATTCCTTTCCTGCAGTTAATAAAGTCAGTCTCAGATACTCTGAATTTGGCACCAGGCAATGCACTGTGTAATAAGATCCCACTGTTCTGAGCATTGCTCACATCACATTCAAAAAGCCAGAGCTCTGCGTCTGTTGAATCTACAATAGTGTTGTAAAACCTGTCGAAGGTACAATCTTTTATTTCATGATATGTGCCTTCTCCTGCTAACCTGATTGCATCTTCCCCCGGGGACAAACCATAACCGGCCAGTGTTGTTGCGTCAAAAACAAGCATCTTAAAATAAGATTCCGATTTGCATCTGAACATCGGCTTTCCGGCAAGGCCGGGGCCTGCGGCAATTATTCCGGTACCGTATGAAATACCCTGGATGGTAAGGGGATAGGGAAGATCAATGACTTGAGTCTCTGTAATATATTGTGTCTCTGCACCAATCCTGATTACTTTTGAGCCGGTCATATGTTTTTGAAGGAATCCTAAAGCATCAGATAATGTTTTAAAATTTGACTTTGACCCTACATTCAATATATCTTCAGAGTGCATATATCCATCGAGTAAAAACCACTCTGATCCCCTGCTGACAAATGTAATTCCACTATTTGGTATAATCTCAATTGTGTCAAGATTATCAATTGCAGCCCCGTCATATCCGGTCACTTTAACAAGATCGGTAAAAGAGCCTGTATGTTTTACTATTATGAGTAATCCTGTGTCAGCTTCAGTGACCTCAGGAAGAGTAAGTGTAATATCATTGCTTGCGAAAATGATGCTGTTTGATTTAGCCAGGGTGTCATCAGAATCTTTAAGGAAGGTCTGAAAAACATTAGTTCCGGTAGTGGTTACTCTTTCCCATTTCAACCCGTCCCAATAATAGAATCCATCGTCAATAGCTCCTCCGATACTGTAGACGAGCATTCCGGAAGGTACCGGAGCGGTAAGCGGATCAGGAAGATTCCGGTTGTTAAGGGGGAACCGGGGAATAAGTAATCCTTTGTTGGTGCTCTCCAGCTCCAGAATAGAATTTCCATCAATTGTATGGAGTGTACCGTCAGTAATTTTTACCTGAGCCAATATGGTTACTAAAAAACCTGACAAAAAACTGACCATCAGGAATAATTTTATTATTGACTGCCTCATACCGGTTGATAATTATTAGTTAAGTAACTTTATTCGTTAGTTGCATCCTACAATTAATCATTCCTGGTTTCTTTTGAAAAATATTATTGAATGTTATCCCCGGGGAAATTAATATGCTAAATGGTCATTCTGATTCACGGTTATCATAGGGTAAGGTAAAATAAAAGGTGGAACCTTTTCCGGGTTGTGAAAATACACGGATTTTACCACCAAGCAGTTCAACATAAGCTTTTGAAATAGCCAGTCCCAATCCGGCTCCTTCATAAATCCGTGAATAGTTATTTTCAGCCTGGTAAAAACGATTGAAAATCTTATTATGATGTTCCTCTGAGATCCCAATGCCGGTATCCGATACGAAAAACTCAACATTATTGTCGTTAAGCATACATCCGTATTCGATCCTTCCCTCTGTTGTGAACTTTATGGCATTCTCTATCAGGTTTAGAAGAACCTGTTGCAATTTGAAACGGTCGGTTCTGATTTTAATTTCATTATTATTATTGGGAGTTTTTAAGATAAGGGACAGATTCTTTTCAAGTGCTTTGCCTGTCAGCCTGTTATAGGCACCCTGTAAGACCGAATTAATGTTTACTGACTCTTTGTTGATAACTATGGTATCTGCATCAATATTGGAAACTTCAACGATATTGTTCATAATTTCAAGCAGATGGTCGGTGTTGAGTATGATAGTGTCTATGCATTTCTTTCTTTGTTCCGAATCATTTTCATATTCACTTAAAAGTGCAGAGAATCCGACAATTGCATTAAGTGGTGTTCTTATCTCATGGGAAATATTGTGGAGAAAAGCACTCTTCAGCCGGTCACTCTCTTCTGCACGTTTCATTGATTTTTCAAGGTCATAAAGAATCTGTTTATATTCAGTTATGTCAAAAAATATTCCGCAAGCTCCAATTACCTTCCCTGTGACTTCTTCAATAAGTGGCAAAGAAGTTTCCCTGATCCATTTTTTCTCACCCCCCGGTGTATTAATAAGGATTTCGGCTTTGTATCTTTTAAGCTCTCCATTTATAAGCTTATTCCTTGAATCTGCAATATCTGCAGGAATATCTTCGGAAAGAGGCACTATCTTTTCAATAATACTGTAAAAGAGTTTTTCGGTGAAATCTTCAGGTTCAATATTAAGAAGTTGTTTTACCCCTGATCCCACCTTTAAATAATGTCCTTCACCTATCTGAGAACCGTAAAGAAGCTGGAAAGGTATGCCATTGGCATTTTCAATAACTTTACAATAAAATGTCTCGGGATTTCTTATACACTCTTCCGATTCCTTGCTTAGATTCTGATATTGATCAAGGGGAGGTTTCATAAAACTATTCTAATCCGGTTCTGTTTCTGGTGCTTTGTAAAAAACAAAACGCATTCACCAGTTCCAATTATTGGGACTGACAAAACAAATACGTTCTGTTTTCATTGATAACTGTATTATTGTACAATTTAAAACCAGTGTTTAATAAGAATAGAGTCAAAATTGTTACCTGTTATATTTTCATACATAAATAATTCTATTCTTAAAGGTCGTATGGAACCCACATGAATAAAAATTACTTTCATGCTTGCTTGTGTTTATTAATCATGTGGGGTTCATGTAATATTTAATGAAATAGTTTTAAATTTGTGCAAAGCTTCAATCACTGGCAATCATTTTTGGTGTGAAAGAATATTCAGATAATGAAATAATTGAATGTCTGCGAAACCGACAGAGCTATGTTGTAAGGTTTCTGTCCGACAGGTATTTGCCAATGATACGGCTTATGGTTTGCCAGTTGGGTGGTACAACTGAAGAAGCTAAAGATATTTTTCAGGAAGGATTGATGATTATGCTCGAAAAGATTGATAACAAAAACTTCGCCCTCACGTGTAAGTTTAAGACTCTTCTATATTGTATATGTGAAAATCTTTGGAAATCTGTGGCTGTCAAAAAACAGGCCGCAGCAAATTACTTGATACGAAAAGGAGATACCGAGGAGAATAAGGATTTTACGGAGCTGGCAGACACCAAATTATACGAATCCATATTCTGGGATGCTTTCAGATCACTTGATGAGGTTAGTAAAAAGATACTGAAACTTTACTGGCAGGAAATATCTCCACAAAAAATTGCAGATCATCTGGGATATACTTATGGCTATATCAGGAAGAAAAAATGTGAAGCACAGGCTGAACTGACAGAGAGAGTAAAGAACCATCCTGATTATAAACTAATTATGAAGTCCGAGAGCATGCTCAGACATAAAGTCTACTGAAGTATTTAGAAAGAGTGTCATTTAAAAAATGATCGAATCATTGACAGAGATGAACCGGCAAAACAGAAATATCAGGGGAAAGTCAGGTACAAACGCCAGGAAAGTGGACCTGACGAGTACCGGGAATCTTCATTATATCTCAGATTCATCCCTTTCCGTGATTATAAGTGAACATCTGAAAGGCCGTCTCGACCAGGAAGATGTTAAGAACGATCCTGATCTTCCATTTATTGAGAACTCTGCCAGGGCAATGATATCAGATCATCAGAAAAGAGAGCAACCAGATAAAGAAGTGGAAAAATTCATAATTGATGCATTAAGGGAAGGAAAAGGGGAGGAGATTATTAATGAAGATATCTCGGAAATTAAAAATGAGCTTAGAAACAGTAATGTAAGAGACACAGCTTCTGCATGGGTAAGTGAATGGCACGGAAAAATGAATAGGGATGACGGAACTACCCAATCCATGGAAATCAGATCTTTTATCAAAAATTCGATTGAGCCTGTGCATGATGATAATAATACAGGGATTGCAAGTCTGGTGAAGAAAGGATTAACCCGGACTCTTGTTAAATATTTCTCATTGTCGGCTGCCGCAATAATTACATTTTTGATTATTTTAAAATCCTTGTTTCCTGCTTATAATCCAGAGAAGCTTTTTAATGCTTATTATGAACCACTTAATGTTATATCTCCTGTTACCCGTGGATCGGACAATGGTAATTATGATAACTATGTGTCAGCTATTGAAAAGTACAGGATTGGTGATTATCAAACCGCAACATTGGGGTTTGCTGAGGCCATGCAGAAAAATAACACGGCAGTTTCACCCCGTTTTTTCATGGGAATCACACAAATGGCCCTTGGAAATTATGATCAATCAATATTTCTTCTTTCAGGTGTGACTGCACTTTCCGGTGAATATTTTAAAGAGGCATTGTGGTACCTTGGTCTGGGGTATATTAAAACAGGCGAAAAAGAAAAAGCTTTGGCATGTTTTGAGAATCTGGCACAAACACCCGGATTTTATAAAGAGCGGGCAGATAAAATAGTTCGTCGCCTGAAATAAATCAGGCCGACACCTGCCGCCAAGATCAAAAACACACTAATTATTACTGTAAAAGTGTTGTTCTTTTGAATAATCGGAGAATTATTCCCCAGAACATCGTAGGCGGCCCAGTAAAAAGGATTTTTATATGCCGGAGGCTGTATTTTGATATAATCAAGTTTTGCCAGCCTCAAAGCTTCATCTTTTCTTTCACCTTTTGAAAGATGATAATAGAATCGCTTCATTATTGCCGCACTCGACTCATCGTTAACATCCCAGAATGTCTTAATAACTGACGATCCTCCGGCCAGGATAAATCCTCGCGCCAGACTCATGATCCCTTCTCCGTAAGACAGTGTGCCGGTACCAGTATTACATGCACTCAAAACAACCATGGGCGACATGATCCTGCTTGCACCAATTTCATAATTGAATAATCTTCCGTCTTCAATAGTATCTTTTCTGGAGTCAAACAGAAGACAGGAGTATTTTGAATTATCGGGATCAGACATTGAGTGCATTGCAAGATGAAGGATAGCAGGATGTCTTATTACCGACTTATAATTGCTCTCCGTGGCCTGCCCGCCTGTGAATGATCTGCCGGTGAACCACCGGTAAATGGCGCTAATCTCTTTTTTGGCTCCTGCAAGATTATCAGACCTGTTAACAGAATCACTTTTGTTATTTAAGTAATCCGGTGCAAAGGCATATACTTTTACCTTTTTTGACATCTTCTCCATATTAAAAATGAGGGATGAAGAGTAACTATAGGAAAATGCATAATGATACAGCAAATAATTCAGTCCTTCATAATTGATTTGCAAAGAATCAGGAGGGCTTTTAAGAAATGTGCTGAATGGGAGATAGGCGAG
>DCVC01000346.1:304-16789 GCA_002328625.1 Bacteroidales bacterium UBA2198 | reverse complement strand
AATAGCTGCTGAAAGCCTTGGAAATATTGACAGAGCCACTTACATTGACGATCATAAAAAAATCATTAAAGCTTCCACCTCCATTATTGGAGAGATCCCCTATAAGCATTATACATTTCTTGTAATGAATAATGGCAGAGGAGGACTTGAGCATAAAAATTCAATGGCCGTATTTTCAAATCCGGCAAGCTTTAGCACACCACCAGGCTATAAAAGATGGCTGGACTTTATAGCACACGAATTTTTTCATTTATATAATGTAAAGACTATCAGGCCAATTGCCCTTGGGCCTTTTGATTATGATAAGGAAAATTACACCACCATGCTCTGGTTCTCCGAAGGAGTAACATCGTATTATGAAAACCTTATACTCAACAGAGCTGGTATATATGACAGACATGAATTTCTGAATGAATTACGAACAGCAATTTCCAATTATGAAAATATTCCGGGGCGACTTTTTCAATCTGTTGCTCAGGCAAGCTTTGATACCTGGATATTGTTCTTCAACAGATCGGAAAACGCTGCAAATACAACAATTTCATATTACGATAAAGGATGTGCCATTGGAATGCTTCTCGATCTGAAGATCCGTCATGAATCCGGGAATCAGCGTTCCCTGGATGATGTAATGAGAACTCTTTATCAGGAGTTTTATAAGAAAAAGAAGAGAGGATTTACCGACAGGGAATTCAGGGATATATGTGAAAATGCGGCAGGTTCGTCCCTGTCAGAAATATTCGATGTATACATTCCAACCGTACAGGATATCGACTATTCAAAGTACCTTGAATATGCAGGTCTGACTATAGATACAGATCCAGTTGAGGTTCCTGGCGGATGGCTTGGAATAACCACCCGGAAAGATGGAGATAACCTTGTAATAACCGGGACAGAATGGAACTCCCCTGCTTATAATGCGGGTTTAAGTCCACAGGATATTATAAGAGAGATTAACGGGGAGAAAGCATCAGCTGACTTACTTGAAAATATTCTGAAATCGTGCAAACCCGGGATCAAGATTTCGATAACAATTACTCATCGTGATATAACAAACCATATTGAAGTTATTCTTGGAAAAAAGACTGTAAAAAGCTTTGAAATTACACCATTGCCAGACCCTTCATCCGAGCAGACCGCAACATTGAACAAATGGCTCAGATAACATTTCTTAAAAAACCATCCGGGATTTTATCAATGTTTAAAAATGCTATAGTCCGGCTTCCCTGTAATGAAGCCATTAAAATTATTTATAATTCAGGTTATGAAGTAATTACTGTTGATGTCTCTGAATTCAGAAAGTTTGACGGTGGTTTAAGTTGTCTTTCGCTTCGCTGGATTTCATCACTTTGCTCCTCAGCCTTTGCCTTCTGCTCTTAATTATCAGCCAGATGACAAACAGGGCTCCGAGAGCTATTAATATATGCCCCAGATAAGGGAATATCTGCTCTCTTATTTCATATAAATAGAAACCTATCACTGCAAGAATAATGTTCCATATCCCTGCTCCTGCAGCTGTGTAAAGAATAAAATCCCTGAAATTCATTTCAGCCAGACCTGCTGGAATGGATATCAGTTGTCGCACCGCGGGAACAAGACGGCCAACAAATGTGGAAGATCTTCCATATTTAATAAAATAGTTTTCGGCATGCTCTATTTTTACTTTTGAAAGAAGCAACATCCTGCCGAGTGTTGAGCCGGCAAACTTATAGACCAGCGGACGTCCAAGGTACTTTGCCAGAAAATAATTGATAACGGCTCCCATGAGAGCACCGACAGTGCCTGCAAATACAACCCCGAATATATTCAGATTTCCCTGTGCTGCCTTGTATGCGGCAAAAGGTATCACAACTTCCGATGGAAAAGGGATAAAGGAACTCTCGATAGTCATCAGCACTGCAATAGTAAAATAGTTCAGATTGGCCATGTACCAATCCAGGATTGTCTGAAAAAACTCCATATTACAACTTATATTCTATGTTTATCTTTAAAAATCGTGCCAAAGATATGCCATCTTTGCAGTTTTCAGAGATTACGGAACAGTGATTTTCAAATTAATTCTATATATTTATTAACTTACAGAAAAATCTCAGTTTACTTTTAGACACAAAGAAGACTATGAACGTATTACGCACATTTGATCTGCTGGGCAGATACAGGGAAAATTTTATCAAGGATGATGCTTTGTGCTTTAAGCATAACGGATCATGGATAAAATACAGCACACAGAAATACATTGAATATTCTGATAATTTCTGTTTTGGCCTCTACGAATCCGGTTTCAGAAAAGGTGATAAGATAATCACAGTTACAGGTAACCGTCCTGAATGGAATTTTGTTGATATGGGGATGTCAATGATCGGGGTTGTGCACGTACCGGTCTTTACATCTTTATCAGATTCTGAATATGAATACATTGTTAAAGACTCAGGTGCAAGGATGATCATTACTGACAGCAAATTATACAAGTCACTGAAACCTGTAATTGATCGTAATGGTCTTTCAATAAGCACCTTCACTTTTGATAAAGTAGAGGGTGCCTATAACTGGATGGAAATTGTTGAAAAGGGGAAAAAGTGCTCAGAAAAGACAAGAAAGGAAGTTGAAAAAGTGAAAGAACTTATAATTCCGGAAGATTTTGCAACGCTCATTTATACATCTGGCACAACAGGTAAGCCAAAAGGGGTAATGCTGTCTCATAAGAACCTTGTCACTAATTTTATATCAGCTGCCGGAGTTTTCAAACTCAAATCATCAGATAAATATTTGAGTATACTGCCTTTTTGCCATGTAGGCGGCCGTTTGGGCAATTATCAGACGCAGTATTGCGGAAGCAGTATTTACTATGCTGAGAATATGGCTACTATTGCCGCAAACATGGCGGAGGTAAAACCTGATGGTTTTGATGCCGTTCCGCGTGTCCTTGAAAAATTTTACGATGTAATAATTTCAAAGGGCAAGAATCTTAAGGGAGTTAAGAAAACCTTGTTTTTCTGGGCTGTTAATCTGGGTCTGAAGTACAAACCATTTGGTGAAAACGGTTGGTTCTACGAAAGAAAACTAAGGATTGCAGATAAGCTGATTTTCAGCAAATGGCGCCAGGCGCTTGGAGGAAATGTAAGAATTGTGGGTTGCGGCGGCGCCAGCCTCCAGCAGAGGCTCGAAAGGATCTTCTGGGCCGCCGGAATTAAGATAATTAATATGTATGGACTTACCGAAACCTCACCCATTATAACTATCAACCGGACAGAAAAAGGAAAAGTAAAACTCGGCTCTGTAGGTATGGTAATTGAAGGAGTCGAAATCAAAATAGCTGATGACGGGGAAATTTTATGCAAAGGACCAAATGTAATGATTGGTTATTACAAAGATCCTGAACTGACAAAATCTGTTTTTGACAAGGAAGGCTGGTTCCATACAGGGGATATTGGCCATATTGAAGATAACAGGTTTCTGATGGTAACCGACAGGAAGAAGGAGATATTTAAGTTGTCAAATGGAAAGTTCATTGCTCCGCAAATAATTGAAAATATATTCAAAGAATCTCCTATTATCGATCAGATTATGGTTATAGGCGAGCATCAGAAGTTTGCAAGCGCTCTTATTTCGCCCAATTTCAAATATTTTGATGACCGGAGGGAAACAAAGGAAATCTCTTTCTCAGATTATGAAGATCTTATTCAACTTCCTCAGGTTCAGTCATTATTCTCCTCTGAGGTAAACAAATTTAATATGCGGCTCAATCCTCCCGAAAGGATCAACAGGTTCAGGCTTGTTAAGGATGAATGGAGCCCGGCCACCGGTGAGTTGTCACCGACTCTTAAGCTCAGGAGGCATTACATTCAGGAAAAATACGATACTGTTGTCAGGGAGGTTTACCACGAAATTATTTAATATTTGCTCATCGGATGGAATTAGCTGAGGTAACTGACAGCAAAACGGAAAACAAGTTTCTTGATACAGCCCGCATTACTTACAGGGATGATGATGTATGGGTCTGTCCGCTCGACAGCTCAATTAAAGCAATATTTGACCCTGAAAAAAATACGTTCTACAGACATGGAGAAGCGGCAAGGTGGATACTGTTTGATGATAAAAAAAAGCTGATTGGCAGAATAGCTGCATTCATTGATCATAAGTTGGCTGACTCTTATGAACAACCAACCGGTGGAGTTGGATTTTTTGAATGTGTAAATGATAAGAGAGCAGCCTTTCTCCTTTTTGATACCGCGAAAGAGTGGCTCAAAGTACGTGGCATGGAAGCGATGGACGGACCTGTAAATTTCGGAGAGACGGATAAATACTGGGGGCTGTTGGTAGATGGTTTCACACATCCCTCTTTTGAGGTACCTTATAATCATCCATATTACCAGGATCTCTTTGAAGCATACGGTTTTAAGACATATTATAAAATGGAAGGGTTTCATCTGGACCTGACCAGGCAGCTTCCGGAAAGATTTCAGAGAATTGCTGAATGGATTGTCAGAAAACCAGAGTACGAATTCCGTCATTTCACCTGGAAAGAAGAGGACAAATATGTAAATCAGTTTGCTGATGTATTCAATGAGGCCTGGGCTTCATTTAAGCTTCACTTTGAACCTCTTGAACCTGAATATATAAAAGGAGTTCTTCATAAAGCAAAAGCTGTTATCGACGAGGAGTTCATCTGGTTTGCCTATTTTGATGGAAAACCTGTTGCAATTTATTTCATGATGCCCGATGTTAATCAGATACTCAGACACCTTAACGGGAAAATGAATCTTTTCAGTATGATAAAATTTCTGTATCTGAAAAAACGCAAAACCATGACCAGAGCGAAAGGTTTGTTGATGGGTGTTATCCCAAAATTCCAGGGATTGGGTATCGAGTCGGCATTCATTTTATGTCTGCGAAAGGTATTTGAAAAGAAGCCTCATTATCAAGAAATTGAATTTTCATGGGTAGCGGACTTTAATCCCAAAATGAGGAAAATATTTATTTCCGTGGGAAGCGTGCCTGTGAAGAATTATATAACATACAGATACCTTTTCGACAGAACAAAAGAGTTTAAAAGGTATCCAATACCTGAAGTTAAGTGATAAATACCCCCTCTGCTGCCAGTGCGACTGCTCACCAAATGGGGAGAATAGATTGATATTAAAATTCCTCGGATTTGAAAAATATGAAATATGATATAATAATAATAGGTGCCGGGCTGGGAGGGCTGACGGCCGGTGCAAAACTTGCCAGGGAGGGCAGAAAGGTTTTACTTATTGAGCAGCACAATAAACCAGGTGGTTGTGCCACAACTTTCAAACGCGGCGATTTTACTCTGGAGGTTGGATTGCATGAAATGGACGGTCCTTCACCACGTGATATGAAAACAAAGATATTCAGGGACCTGGATGTATTCAATAATGTGGAATTGATAAAAGTACCCGAGTTTTACAGGTTTAAGAATGATCATCTGGAAATAACAATCCCGCATGATCCCGAACTTGCAATTAGCAGGTTGTCAGATCTTTTCCCACAGGAAACAGATGGCATCGAAGCTTATTTCAATCAGATCCTGAATCCAAAGAAGAGACCTCCGGATGAGAATATAACGGACAGGAGTATCGGTGAATTCCTGGACTCAAAAATTAAAGATGAACAGTTAAAGCTCATTCTGCTTGGTAATCTTGGATACTTCCACGACGACCCATACTCCCTTTCCCTGGCATATTATTCAATTGCACAGGGAAGTTACTTTAATAATGGAGCTAGTTTTATCAAAGGGGGCTCACAAAAGCTCTCTGATCATCTTGCCGCGTATATAAGGAACCATGGGGGTGAAGTTCTTTTAAACCATCTTGTTACAGGAATTCAAATTCACGATGGCAAAGCAACGGGAGTCTGTTTTAAAAAAAGAAATAATACCTCCGATATGCAGGTTTCAGGTGATGAAATTATTGCAGGTAATGCTGTTCCGAATCTCTCAGATCTGATGCCGGAAGTTGCCGGAAAGGAGTTGAAGGATGAGTTGATGGATCTGAGACCGGGAGCTTCATTACTTACTCTTTATATTGGTTTCAGCAAACCTCTCAGGGAAAGAGGGCACAGTTTTTATTCGACATTTGTTTATGACAATTCGGTGAAATCGCAGGCAGATATAGTGAGGAACAACAAGGATGATTTCACAAGGCGAAGCTTTACTTTTGTCGATTACAGTCAGATTGATTCAGGGCTCGCTCCGGAAGGTAAGAGTGTCGGAGCTCTTTGCTGTATTGATTATCTGACCGACTGGGAAGGACTTGACAGGAAAGACTATGAAGACAAAAAAGAATTTGCGGCATCAGCATTCATCGAAAGACTTGAAAAACTTATCCCCGGCTTGAGTGATAACATTGAATATTATGAAATAGGGACACCGGCCACCGTAAAACGTTACACCCTCAATCCGGGAGGAGCGGTTTACGGTTTTGCACAAACACCATCAAAAAAGGTATTAGATTCTTTCCCTTCACTATCTAACCTTCATTTTGCATCAGCATGGGGAAAAACAGGTGGTGGATTTTCCGGTGCAATTTATGGCGGATATTTGTGTGCTTATAATATCCTCAGGAAAAGATGACAGGGATCTGATTCGAGCTTAAGATACAAGAGTGTCCGCATAAACATGAAGATTCATTTTAATTTGATCCGGTGAATCCTTTTATCAATGGGCTGGTCTATGGTTATAGGCACCTGTTCTTCAATCGTATTTGCAGAATCAAGCTGCAGGGCTTTTACATCGGATACACACAGTATCCTGGAGATGCTGTGGAGAAACAGGGTAATATTTTCAATGTTTGACAGCTTATAGTCGCGTGGCATTATCCTGTCTATCAGGACAAATTTAAAATCAGCAGCGATTGAATGCTTTCTGAGAGAATCGAAACTGCTTTTAAGTTTTATCTCACCCGATTCAGTCAGGTCTTCCAGTACTTCTTTAAAATACAGATTTATTTTGGGTTCAACCTTAAAGCCAATGTAGAAATCAATTCTTATCAACACTTCCGGAATGATCGGCGTAACAAGATAATCGAATCTGTCAGGTTCATCAACCCTGTCAACATGAAGGAACCAGTATGTATCTGCACGTTTAGGCTGTTTCTGGAATATTGATTGGATAACCTTTGATTCAACCTGGTCGGGTTTGTTTGCCTTTATGATATAAACCAGGTTTGTTGCACTTTTAGGAACAGAATCGTCAGAGGAAAGGTCCTTGAACAGTGCAATGTATTTGTTCAGATTCGTGAAGGTTACATATCTGTTTTTTAATTTCCTCCCAAAATACCAGCCGTACATTATAATAAAGAATAGAGATGCAAGTATAACAGTGAACCAGCCGCCGTTAAAGAATTTATTAAGGCTGGCAATCAGAAATGTTCCTTCCAGAGTAAGGAAAACCATTAATAAAAGAAGTATAAGGCGGTGATTAACTCCTTTCTGGTAAAGGTAAGATGAAAGAAGCAGGGTGGTCATTACCATAGTAATGGCAATTGACAGACCATAAGCTGCCTGCATATTGCCTGACTCTTTAAAGAAGATCACGACAAAACTGCATGCGATCAAAAGAAACCAGTTTACTGAGGGTATATAAACATACCCTTTGAGAGGAGTGGGAAAGGATTCTTTGAGTTTCGGCCAGAAGTTGAGCGAGATAGCCTCGCTGATCAGTGTAAATGACCCGGTTATAAGTGCCTGGCTGGCAATAATTGCAGCCAGAATTGCAACAATGATCCCTGGCAGAACAAACCAGGCAGGCATGATGCCAAAGAATGGGTTGACATCGACCTTTGTGCCGTTTTGTGCTATTAACCACGCTCCCTGTCCAAAATAGTTAAGCAATAATGTAATCTTCACAAATATCCATGAAATCCGTATGTTCTTCAAACCGCAATGGCCAAGATGAGAGTAGAGCACCTCTGCTCCCGTGGTGCAAAGGAATACTGCACCTAAAAGAATGAAGCCACCGGGATATTCAGACAGAAACCTGTAGGTATAAGATGGACTTAATGCTTTTAAAGCTTCAGGATGGTGAATCAATTGAGAAAACCCCAGAACTCCCAGCATTATAAACCATATTACCATTAAAGGTCCGAATGTGCCGGTTACAATATTTGTTCCAAACTGCTGCATAAAAAATATAACAGCGAATATCAGCAGTACAATAGCCACAACAGGGAAATCAGGAATAAATATCCTCAATCCTTCAACCGATGCTGTAATAGTAATCGCAGGGGTAATTACACCATCGGCAAGAAGAGCGCTGGCACCTATTATCGTTAATATGGCAGGCCATGAAGACTTTCTCTTCATGAGAGCAAACAGGGCATAAATTCCACCTTCTCCGTTATTGTCTGCTCTGAGAGTAATTATCACGTATTTAATGGTTGTCTGCAAAGTAAGCGTCCAGAAAATACATGACATTGAACCATAGATGAGAAGATCATTGAATTCATTTCCTCCGCTTACTATCGCCTTCATTACATAAAGAGGGCTGGTTCCGAGATCACCGAAGACAATTCCCAATGTGATTATTACCCCGGCAAGTGAGTGTTTTCTGATATCAGGATTTATACCCGATTCATTCATGTTCGTCAGATTTATCCCTGTGAGAAAATTTTAAGAAACTTCAAATTTAAGAATTATTGCATCTGCTTATTCCAAATTAACATAATTTTAATCATTCGTATTGATTACAGGTGTGCCATAGTAACAATAATATTATTTTAGCGTAAAAATGATAATGAATTCAAATACTGCAGTTTAAATGCATATCTTATTAAACTTATGATAAAAAGAGTATCGGTGGCAATTATATTGTCATTCTGCTTTACAATATCGATCGCTGGTCAGGATTCCCTGAACATGATTAATAAATTCTCTCTTGTTCTTATCGGCGACATAATGGGTCATGAAGAGCAGATCCGATCTGCTGAAAGCGAGCAGACAGGTGTTTATGACTTTGAAGAGGTTTTCAAATATATCCGGTCAGAGATATCTGAAGCAGATTTTGCAATAGCTAATTTTGAGGTAACACTGTCAGGTCCGCCTTATACAGGATATCCCTCATTCAGCTCCCCCGCATCACTCGCTGTTGCATGTAAAAATGCAGGAATTGACTGTCTGGTAACTGCAAATAACCATGCTGCCGACCGGGGCAGAACAGGGATAAAAAGGACAATAAATAAACTTGACAGCATTGGAATAATGCATACAGGAACTTTTCTGGACCAGGATGACAGGGATTCGCTTTGTCCCCTGATAATCAAAAAGAAGGGGATTTCCCTGGCCCTTCTGAACTACTCATATGGCACCAACAGGGCTAAAGGGCTTGAACCTGCGATAGTGAATATCATGGACACAAACATGATTGCAAGGGATCTAAGAAAAGCTGTTGAGAACGAAGCAGATATAATTGTTTTATTTCTCCATTGGGGAACCGAATATGATACCATACCTTCAAAAAACCAGACAGATCTGGCGGAATATTTCTTTTCGCAAGGTGTTGACATCATTGTGGGCTCTCATCCGCATGTTATTCAAAAAATGGTCTGGACAAAAGATAATGAAGGGATTAAAGATAACATACTCATTTACTCTCTGGGAAATTTTGTTTCAAACCAGAGTAAGCTGCGAAGAGATGGCGGTGCTGTTGTAAAAATCGAGATGGAACGCAAAGGTGAATCATATTCTACAGTTAATGCCGGTTATTACCTCACCTGGGTCTATACTCCCGTTGTGAACGACAGTAAGAGATTTTTCATTCTTCCGTGTTCAAAATATGAGGACCAGCCTGAGTTTTTCAACAAACCATCCGAATTCCTGAGGATGAAAACATTCATATACAATTCAAGATCACTGCTTCAAAGACAGAACATTAATTTTAAAGAATACAGATATTCTGATGGTGAATGGATTCTTTTTTAATAACATCCCGATGTAAAAATGCAACCAGAGAGATAATTATTGCAATATTTGTTTTAGTATTGCAAAATAGTAATTAAGGAACAGGAAATTCATTTAGTAAAAATGAGTGACTCATTAACATTACTTTCAATAACAGCAATATCACTTGGTTTCTTTCACACCCTGCTGGGTCCTGATCATTATTTGCCGTTTATAGTGTTGAGCCAGGCAAAAAAATGGACAATAAGGAAAACCATGGTGATCACTTTCCTTTGTGGTTTAGGACACGTGTTAAGTTCAGTTGCCCTGGGGATGGTCGGTATTTTTGTCGGGATTTCGGTTAACAGGCTGGTTTCTGTAGAATCGTTTCGCGGCAATTTAGCAGGCTGGCTCTTCATAGCTTTTGGCCTCGTCTATATGATTATCAGCATCAAAAACCTCTACAAAAAAAGAAAACACGCCCATCCGCATATTCACCTTGGAGGAAGCAGGCATGATCATGAGCATGATCATTATAAGGATCACTCGCACATTCACGAAACAAATGTTGTTAAGACAACTCCATGGATCCTGTTCCTCATTTTTGTATTTGGACCGTGTGAACCGCTTATACCTGTTCTAATGTACCCGGCCGCCGAAAATAATATTTCCGGAGCCATTCTGGTTTCAGTGCTTTTTTCAGTTGCAACAATTGTAACAATGATGTCAATTGTACTGGCATTTAAACTTGGCCTGAATAGAATCAATCTTAAACCTGTTGAAAAATACAGCAACCTGATTGCAGGGGCAATGATTTTCTTCTCGGGTGTAGCGATTCAGTTTCTTGGTCTTTAAAATTTATCCTGCAGTTATTCAGGTATAATTGTGTATAACAGCTTAATTCAGGGATCAGGGGTCGCCTCAGATGAATCTCCTGCCATTCAACAACTAAAAAACAACTTCCACAGGTAACCTGGTTTATTAAGCTTTTAATTATTAGCTTTGCAGAAATAATCCGTACCCGATGAACTACGATTATAATACCCAGCGTAAAAAGATGGCACTGCCCGAATACGGCAGAAATGTTCAGAAAATGGTTGATCATATCATGACAATTGAGGACAGGGATGAGAGAAACCGGGCTGCAAAAACCATTATACAGATAATGGGAAACCTTAATCCCCAGCTACGGGATGTAGGTGATTACAAACATAAATTATGGGATCATCTTGCCCTTATTGCAGATTTTGAACTGGATATTGACTCTCCATACCCGCCTCCCGAACCTGCTAAATTCATTGAGAAACCCAAGCAGATTCCTTACAAACATGGTGATATCAGATATCTTCATTATGGCCGCATAATAGAGCTGATGATTGATGCGGCTTCTGAAATGGAAGAAGGAGAAGAAAAGGAATACCTGACAACTCTTATAGTCAACCAGATGAAAAAATCGTATATCACCTGGAACAGGGGACAGGTAAGCGATGAGGTTATTATAGGTGATATGAGACTTCTGTCGGCAGGCAAACTGAAAATGACAGATGGAGTGAGAATACTTGAAGTTAAGGATCTTGTTCCTCCGGTTAAGAAAAGACCTCAACAGGGAAAACCGCACGGGAAACAACAAAACAAGCAGTTCGGTAAGAAAAAAGGACATAATCGTCATTAATGGGCACATTCATTGTTCATGGAGGCAAACCTCTGAGGGGGGAAATAACACCACAGGGTGCCAAGAATGAAGCCCTGGAGGTTATATGTGCCTGTCTCCTTACATCCGATAAAATTACGATCAGAAATATCCCGGACATTAATGATGTCTGTAAGCTGATTGAGCTTCTCGGCTCTTTGGGCGTCAGAATAAACAGAGAATCAAACTCTACCATAAGCTTTGAAGCAGTTGACATCAACCTTGATTATCTACAGACAGATGAATTCAGGAACCAGAGTGTAAGCCTGCGCGGATCCATAATGATTGTCGGACCTCTGCTTGCACGGTTCGGGAAAGCATTTATCCCAAGACCAGGTGGGGATAAAATCGGACGCCGGAGGCTGGATACTCATTTCATCGGTTTTCAAAAACTTGGAGCCAGCTTTGAATTCAATCCGGACGATCCTTTCTTTACTGTTACAGCAGGCTCACTTACCGGAACATATCTTCATCTTGACGAGGCTTCGGTGACCGGAACCGCAAACATTATCATGGCTTCGGTACTTGCAAAAGGAAGAACAACTATATACAACGCTGCATGTGAACCCTATGTGCAACAGCTTTGTAAAATGCTTATTTCAATGGGAGCCAGGATTGACGGAACAGGCTCAAACCTTCTTAAAATTGACGGAGTGGAGATCCTTCATGGATGCACTCATACAATTCTGCCCGATATGATCGAAATAGGTTCATTTATTGGCCTTGCTGCAATGACTGAATCAGAACTGACCATTAAAAATGTTTCTTACGAAAACCTTGGAATAATTCCTGATTCGTTTCGAAGGCTTGGGATAAAATTTGAGAGAATTGATGATGATATCTATATTCCCGGTCAGGACCACTATGAAATAGAGACATTTATTGACGGATCAATAATGACTATAGCCGATGCAATATGGCCAGGACTTACTCCTGATCTGCTGAGTGTTCTTCTTGTCACAGCAACCCAGGCTAAAGGGGCAGTTCTCATCCACCAGAAAATGTTTGAGAGCCGTCTTTTCTTTGTTGATAAATTGATTGATATGGGGGCACAGATCATTCTTTGTGATCCTCACAGGGCTACCGTAATAGGCCTTGATAAAATGATCAGGCTGAGAGGAACAACAATGTCCTCACCTGATATCAGGGCAGGAGTGGCTTTGCTAATTGCAGCACTATCGGCCGAAGGGAAGAGCATAATACATAATATTGAACAGATCGACAGGGGTTATCAGAATATCGACAAACGACTCAATGCCCTCGGAGCAGAAATAAGAAGGGTGTGAAGGCATGAAGGCATGAAGGCGCAGAGCCATACCTTAAAATATTTAGCTTATTAAACATTATCCAATTAAAGACCGTTATGCCTTTACGTCTTTGAGCTTTTCAACCTTTTTGTTCATGTCATTTTGTCAATCATAAAAAGCTGGCAAATATTTTGATTAGTAAGGAATTGTCAAACTGAAATATTCTGAGTGATGGTTAAGAAAAAGATTGCTGAAACGGAAGAAATCAAAGAGAAAAAACAAACTGAAACAACTGAAAATAAAGACTATAAACATATAATTACAGACGCTGAGGAAGGCAGTACAGGATTATCGGACGATAACGTGTCTGAGATAAATGAACCGGCCCAGGCTGATACAATCGAACCTTCGACTGACAAAGTTGTCGTTGAAGAGAATCATTTTGAAGTAAAACTGGCAGAAATGCAGGACAAATACCTCCGGTTATCGGCTGAATTCGATAATTACAGAAAACGTACTCTCCGCGAAAAAATTGAGATGTCAAAGTATGCAGGTGAGAACATACTGACAAGGGTTCTGCCTTTCATGGACGATTTTGAAAGAGCATTGAAACATCTGGATTCGACAACCGATTGTAAAGCCATGAAAGAAGGGATTGATCTCATATATGCTAAATTCAGTGATTTTCTTAAACAGAACGGAGTCATGGAGATTGATACGCTTAACGAGACTTTTAATGTTGATCTGCATGAAGCTGTGGCTAAAGTCCCGGTAGAAGAAGAGGCAAAAAAAGGAAAGGTGGTTGAGGTAGTTCTTAAAGGCTACTATTTGCAGGACAAAGTCATAAGACACTCAAAGGTAGTTGTGGGTGATTAAATTCTGATACGGGCAAAGGTTTGTGCGTTGATTTAAAATTCAAAGGGATGGGAAAAAGAGATTATTACGAGGTGCTTGGGGTTTCACGCGGGGCTACAAAGGAGGAGATCAAAAAAGCTTACAGAAAGCAGGCATTGAAGTACCATCCCGATAAAAATCCGGGAGACAAGAAAGCTGAGGAGAATTTCAAAGAGGCAGCAGCAGCCTATGAAGTTTTAAGCAATGACGATAAGCGTGCCCGGTACGATCGTTTTGGCCATGAAGGAGTAAGCGGTGCAGGTAACGGTTTTGGCGGTGCAGGAATGACAATGGAAGACATATTTGCTTCGTTTGGGGATATCTTTGGAGATGCTTTCGGAGGATTCGGCGGATTTGGCAGTTCAAGAAGGAGCAGCAGAAGGGTAAATAAAGGAAGTAACCTGAGAGTCAAGGTAAAACTCACACTTCATGAAATAGCGACAGGAACCGAGAAGAAGATCAAAGTAAACAAATATAACACATGCAATTCATGCGGAGGAACAGGAGCTGCTGATTCCAACAGTTTATCTTCCTGTTCCACCTGTCGCGGATCGGGACATGTGACAAGAGTTACCAACACCATGCTCGGACAGATGCAAACAACTTCCATTTGTCCGTCATGTGGGGGGGAAGGCAAATCCATAACAAAAAAATGCCCGGTGTGCTATGGTGAAGGTATTGTTCAGAAAGACGAGATAATAAAAATCAATATCCCTGCAGGTGTTGGAAAAGGTATGCAGATGACAGTCAGCGGTAAGGGAAACGCGGCAAGAAGAGGGGGCGTCAACGGAGACCTTCTTGTTGTAATAGATGAAGAAGAACATCCGCAATTAATACGGGAGGGTAATGATCTTATATTTAATCTGTTCATAAGTATCCCCGATGCTGTGCTTGGCACTCATGTTGAGGTTCCCACAGTCGAAAACAATGTAAAAATTAAGATAGAGCCTGGAACTCAGCCAGGCAAAATTCTGCGCCTGCGAGGCAAAGGACTACCGGAAGTTAATGGTTACGGTAGAGGAGATCTTCTGGTCAATGTAAACGTCTGGATACCAAAGAATCTGTCAAGAGACGAAATGAAACTCATTGAAAGATTTAAAGATTCTGATTCCTTTGCCCCCAGGCCTGACAAGGACGACAAAGGCTTCTTCGAGAGAATGAAGGGGTATTTCGAATGACCCGTTACTACCAATCTTAAAATTGTCGCTGTTTGATTTGTGCTTCCTGGATTTCCTAAGTGTAATTTTCTTATTTATTTCACTGAATCCACAGAGTTTTATATATTTACACTTCGTTTTTAAATTACACACTAAAACCCATGTCACTTTTTGAGGCAAAGAACATCACAAAGCAGTTCGGAAGCACTGTTGCACTGGACAATGTAAGTATATCTGTGCCTGAACAATGCATTTTTGGGCTTCTTGGACCAAACGGGGCTGGAAAAACAACCCTTATAAGGATCATCAACCAGATAACAGGACCTGACTCAGGGGAACTTTTCCTTGACGGGAAAAAACTAAAACCAGAGGATGTGATGACCATTGGTTACCTTCCCGAAGAAAGAGGTTTGTATAAAAAGATGAAAGTCGGGGAACAGGCTCTCTATTTTGCACAACTCAAAGGACTATCAAGAGCGGAGGCAATGAAAAGGCTGAAATACTGGTTTAAAAAGCTTGAAATTGTCGACTGGTGGGGCAAAAAAGTCGAAGAATTATCAAAGGGAATGCAGCAGAAAGTACAGTTTGTCACGACAGTATTGCATGAACCCAAACTCCTGATCTTCGATGAACCATTTACCGGATTTGACCCTGTAAATGTAAATATTATCAAGAATGAGATTCTATTCCTGAGGGAAAGAGGTGCCACAATAATTTTCTCAACACATAACATGGGATCGGTGGAAGAGTTATGTGATAATATAACTCTTATAAACAAAGCAAAGACCATTATGGAGGGAAGTGTTGATGATATCCGCAGGCAATGGGCCGCAAACGAATATGAGGTAGTCATGGAAGGAGAAGCTGTAATTGAAGGGAACGGACAGTTTAAGATACTGGAAAAGCAAACCGAAAACAATAAAACCTCAATCAGGATAAAGACCACCGGCAGTGTCGATACAAATGACATCATTAAAACCGCCGTTAAATCGGGAAGGGTAATTTCGTTCAATCCTGTTCTTCCTTCGATGAACGAGATATTCATAAGGGTGGTAGAAACCCGTAATTAAGCTGAGAATAACAATTAGAACATCCGGAAATGAATAAAGTATCAGTAATTATACAAAGGGAATACCTGACAAGGGTCAGAAAGAAATCATTTATCATTATGACTATCCTTGCCCCTGTTCTAATGGCGGCGATTATTATTGTTCCTACAGTAGTGATGCTTAATCAGGAGCAGGATTATAAAAAGATTGCAGTAGTGGAGGATGGGTCTGACCTGTTTAAAAATGTATTGACCGACAGGAAAGATGTCGACTTTGTGTATCTTGAGAATGTAAAACTAAGCGATTTGCAAAGCTCATTTGAGCAGGCTGGATATTATGGAATACTATATATCTCACCTGAGGTAATAAATGTTCCGAATGCAGTTCAGCTTATATCAAAAAACCAGCCTCCTATAGGACTTCTTGAATATATTGAAAGTTCGCTGGAGAAAGAGATTGAGAAGCAGAAGCTGCTTGCCTATAACATCGAAAACCTCGATGAAATAATGAAGAGCGTCAACACGAACGTTTCCATTCAAACTATCAGGATTGAC
>DCVC01000346.1:0-217 GCA_002328625.1 Bacteroidales bacterium UBA2198 | reverse complement strand
CGTGTTGTTGAAGTGATAGTATCATCAGTCAGGCCTGTTCAGCTAATGATGGGTAAAATAGTGGGTATAGCACTTGTTGGACTGACACAGTTCCTGATCTGGGTGTTCCTTACAATTGGTATTGCAGGAGTAGTGAAATCCGCAGTATTACAGAAGACAAAAATGACGGAAGTTACTCAGAACATTACGCAAAGCCTCATGTCTCAGGAACAACAGG
>DCVC01000253.1 GCA_002328625.1 Bacteroidales bacterium UBA2198 | reverse complement strand
ATGGAACTTGTAATCCCGCCAACCAGCACCCAGCCTAGTCCGTTTTTCCATTCACTGCCGGGGGCTTGCGATAATGCAATAGGCAGCATTCCTATTACGGTTGAGATTGCAGTCATAAGAATTGGACGGATCCTTAACTTTACGCCAGTAATAATGGCTCTGGTTAATCTCATTTTTTCTGAGCGAAGGGTATTGATAAAATCAACTACTAATATTGCGTTTTTGGTTACTAAACCCACCAGCATTATTATGCCTAATATTGAGAAAATGCTAAGGTTCTCCCGGGTTAAAGCCAACGCAAAAAGAGCCCCGATTACGGCCAGCGGTATTGAGAACATAACAACCAAAGGGTGCAGATAGTTATTGTATAATGCAACCATCACTAAGTAAACCAAAACTAAAGCTATGAGTAAGGCAATGCCAAGTGTTCCAAAAGCATCAGCTTGAAATTTCAGCTCATTCTCGGGCAAGTATTCTATCCCATTTGGCATATCTGTTTTTTCAAGAAGCTGAAGAATTTCGTTGCCCACCTCACCAACTGACCTTCCAATCACCTGCGATTCGAGTACCACCGAGTTGATCCGGCTATACCTTTCAACCCGTGAAGAACCCGATACTTCAATAATATTGGCAAATTGCTTAAGCTTTATCATTTGACCCATGTTGTTAATCACGGTCAGATTTTGCACATCCTCCTGCGAGTTCCTGTTATATTTATCCAATCGAATATTGATGGGATATTCAAAATCACCTGTCTGCATTTTACTTTTAGAAAATCCGCTAAATGAAGTTTGAATTGTTAATCCTGCCACTTGCGGATCAACTCCAATCCGGGCCATTTTCTCCTTATCGAATCGTATCAGAACTTCAGGTATGCCCCCTTCAATGGTAAGTTTTACATTATTTGTGCCGTTTATTTTCTTAACTTCTTTCAACATCTTACTTGCAAACAACATCAACGAGTCTCTGTCAACCCCCTGAAATACAATTTGTATTGGAGCATCGTCAGATACGCCCATAATGGTAATGATACCTGTTCTGACTTTTACGTCAGTAAACATTGAGTTTAACTCATTTTCCAACTGTTTGAAGAATACTGAAGAAGTCACATCCCGTTCTTTTTTGCCGATAAGCTTCACTATTATCTCAGTTTTATCAAAGCCCGATTGAACATTAAATATTCCCGAGCCCTTACCCACGGATGTGTAAATGCCCATTACCTCGGGTTTGGAACTGATAAAAGCCTCAATTTTTCTGGTTGCAATATTATTTTGTTTTAGTGTGTAATTTGCAGGGTATTCTAACGTGATAATTCCCTCGCCTACATCGCCCATACTTAAAAATTCGCTTCCTATAAAACCTCCACCTATTAAGCCAAAAGATGCAAAAAACATTATCGTTGCAATCAGAAGAGTCCATCCGGGCCTTCTTAATGACCAGATCAGGATTCTGATAATTTTTGCGGAAAACCCGGAAATCATTTTCTCAAGAAATTGAAATATCCGGTGCAAAAGATTTTTCCCGCCATTAATCTGGAGTTTCGAAAATCTTGATGTTAAAATGGGGATAAGTGTCAATGCTGATAATGTGCTTACTATTAGAGATATGACGACAACCATGGCGAAGGGTTCAATTATGGGAGAAATTATGCTTTCCGATAAGGCTACAGGGAAAAAAACCACAATGAGCACCAATGAAGTGGAAATTACCGTTAAGCTTACCTCCTTTAGCGCATCCAGAGTTGCCTGCCACTTCGATTTACCCATTTCCATGTGCCTGTACACATTCTCAAGAACTACAATTGCATCATCTACCAAAGTGCCAATAATAACCGTTAAACCCAACAATGTCATAAGGTTGAGTGAATAACCCAGCAGGCTAATCCCAATAAAAGTGGCTATCAGCGACAAGGGAACGGTAACCATTATGATAAGCGCATTCCGGAAACTATGGAGAAACAAAAGCATTATGGCAGTAACCAAAAGGATGGCATACGACAAGTCCCTGGCAACGCCACGAGCCGCTTCTTTAATCACAATTGAACCATCGTTTGAAACCCGAAATTCCAGATTTATGATTTTATACTCCTGACCCAGCTTGCTCAGCTCACTTTTTATTTCGTCAATTACCTTAACGGTGTTTGCATCCTGATTCTTGGTTATCTGCAAACCGATGGTTTGCTTGCCGTTAATATGGTAAATTGTCTTTGGCTCTTGTTCAGTACTTATTACTTCAGCTATATCTTTCAACTTAACTATGGAGCCATCAGGCTTTTGAAGAACACTATGATTTGAGAGTTCTGAAACAGAATTAAACTTACCTGAGATCCTCAGTGAGGTAATCCCATTCTGATTTTCAATTATTCCCGCGGGGAAATCGAAATTTGATTTTTGAACCGATTCAACAATCTGAAGAATTGACACCCCCAGATTGTCCAGTTTATTCTTGTCAATATTCACCTGTATTTCAGCCGGGGATGCTCCAACAACCTGAATTTCACCCACACCCTGGATCTTGGTCAGCCTTGGTTTTATAAAGTATTCTATCAGATCGTAGAGTTCCGAATTCGGTATATCCGATTCAACACCCATTGTAAAGACAGGCATTTCGTTAACAGATATCTTGTTAACCG
Organism: Bacteroidales bacterium UBA2198; assembly: GCA_002328625.1. Taxonomy (GTDB): domain Bacteria; phylum Bacteroidota; class Bacteroidia; order Bacteroidales; family VadinHA17; genus LD21. Next base: position 1,061 of record DCVC01000253.1, on the reverse strand, counting down.
AGGGATCGTAAGCCATTGCGGGTAAATCAGATTTTATGGACTGAATCCTTCGCAAAGCTTCATTAAGCGCCTGATCAACATCTGCTCCGATTTTCAGGGTAACTAAAACCATTGATATGTCCTGCTGTGAAATGGATCGCACCACATCAAGACTGGGCATACCGCTTACAGCTTCTTCAATCTTTTTACTTACACCATTTTCAACCTCGGTTGGTGCCGCTCCCGGATATGGTGTAATAATTGTAAGTACCGGAGAATCCATTTTGGGCAGCAATTCATAGTTCAGCTTACTTAACCCAATTAATCCTAAAAAGGTAACAGCAATGAAGATAACTATGATCAGTATCGGTCTTTTTACGGAAAATTCTGATATATTCATGGCTCATAGTTTTATAATACCTTTACTTTAGTTCCTTCTTCAAGATTTATCTGCCCTGTAACGATTATTCTATCTCCCTCACTAATTCCCCGGTTCACTATTACTGAATTCTCATCGAGCAGGGAAGCTGAAATATCTTTCAACAAAACGCTATCACCTGAAAGGACAAAAACCCTGGGGTCAAGAACACTCCCTACGATACATTTTCGTGGGATAATAATTTGTTTACTCAAATCATGAATACTAAATGTTGCAACCCCGTTCATACCGGGCCTGATGCCCGATGAAGGGTTTTCGAGAGCAATCAGAATATCATATCTGCCAGACAAGGAATTGTTTACAGCAATTTCCCTGATAAGTCCAACAATAGTATCGTTTTGGCTGGTTGAAGGTCGTATCTGCACCCTGTCATTCTTTTTTAAAAGAAGCACATCACTTTCAGAAACCTGTACCATAAATAATAATTCAGAAATCTGCGATATGCTTACCAAAGGGATACCAGGTAAAATGTAACTCCCTTTTTCAATGTTTCTTTGTGTTATATATCCACTTACAGGGGCTATGATGACAGTATTATCCAGCTGTTCTTTCACTAATTCGAAGTTTGTGATTGCATTTTGATAGCCCAATCTGACAGTTTCATATTGCAGCTTGGTTACCGCATCCTCTTTTACCAGTTCTT
>DCVC01000081.1 GCA_002328625.1 Bacteroidales bacterium UBA2198 | reverse complement strand
ACTGATAAACGCGGATGTCAGCCACGACTAAACGCTTTAGGAGATCAAACATTTTTGTTGAATATTGTGTCAAATATTCTGCACTTGCTCGAACCCTCTGGATAAATAGTTGACCCTGAATTAGACGTTTTGGATATTTTTAGAATCCTTTACCCTGGTTGGTCAGTGAAAATTAGTTTTCTGTAAGACTCTCATATGAAAGATAAAGTTATCTTCTCTTTAGCATGAGAAGCTTTGGCAGTAAGGTAAGGGTCGAGTCAGGCCCCCGACGGGTTCCTGTGGCAATGTACTCACGCTGAACAAGTTTGAGGTAATCGCATGTTTGAGTCGTTGGATCAGAACATGGCTGGATCATCGTATCGGAAATAGAGAAGCAATTGCCTTCAGTAAGAGCCTCGAGGTCTGAGCAATCACGGGTAAAATAATACACGTAAAACTTATCTGCATTGTTTACCTGTCCGGCATAGCTCATGGCAGTATTCTTCAGTTGGTCACTATCGATGTTGGCAAGGCCCTTCACCATGAGACTTTCATTCACAGCAAGGCCGACATACGTTGCATTTCCCGTTTCTGTACCAAGAGTGCCTACCACCGCATAGATTTGCCCGTCATCGAGTGATAGATTGGGAGTTCCCTGGTATGTTGTATCCTGTGTGTCGCCCAGACAGTTCATACCTATCTCCATGCACTTGGGGCCAACAAGATTGACCGGAGATGACTGCAGATCAATAAAGCTGGTCGTCCCCTGATCAGAACAATCGGCATTGGAACAAGGCTGTCCCCACTTGCTGTTTACTGCTGACACCAGATTAGCAAGGTCAGCCTGCAACCAACTTTCATTGATAGCGGTTCTGGGTTCCAGCACTACCGGCCCGTAAGGTTGAGCTGCTCTCCCCTGTTTCGTGTCTCTGACCCGCAGAACTATGAGAGGGAGGTCTTTTTTCCACGTTTCGGATGGGGTACCGGAACCACCCCCATCAAAAGGCATGGCATAGCGCATTACCCAAATAAGCTCATCAGCGTGTTCGTCCAGACCTGTCCTCACTGCGGATAGGTTGTCCGGCACAGAGGGGATAGGCTCCGTAAAGATATTTGAACTTTCAAACTCTACCTTATTGAGGGATGCTCTGACTGCCGTATCCATGAACTGGTCCGGCGTAATAATGAAACTTCTCTTCTGGTCGAATGCAGCACCAGACTGCTGCTGGACAACGACATTATTATTATTATTGCTCAGGCTTGCAACAAGCTGTATGCGGTTTGTATTAATGGGGACTTGAGTAAAGAAAGTGCCGAGCATTGCCGGAAAGTGAGTCGCAATAAACTGGTATGTCGGACTGCTTGTGTCAAAAGTGCCTTCACGGGTGAAAAGATACGTCTGCAGTCCGAAATAGGCGGCCGGCGGAGGCATAAGACCAATGATCACGATTGCTTCGCGCGGATCGAAGCGAAAAGTTCCGTTGCAGCCCTTTGCGACCTTACCGAATGCAAGTTTGGTTGCAGGATCGACAAATTCTTCCGGCCAGGATGGCACTGCGAACATGATGTAAGGTGCTGCAGGGTTATTGCCGTAGCAGCTTTTCATCGTCTCATAAGAATATGAACAGTCATCCTGAGTATATAACTTGAAGTAGCCCCGCTTGACCTCAAAGCCCTGTGAAGTGAGATCAGCAATAAGACGCTGAACCTCTTCCTCAATAGAGATGGGCACCTTGTTTTTGGGATGACCTGAAGTGCCGCTGTCTGAAGAACAGCCGGGAAAGAAAAAAAGAGCACTGGCAAAAAGAAGTAATAAGAAGATTATCGTACGGTTTTTCATATGTTTAACTCCTTTATCTGTTCTCTTGTGACACAAATTAATTATAGCATTATCATTTCAGGCGTTTAAAAAAAATTGCATAGTTGAATGGATATCTGAAATCGACGGGCATATATATTCGCTTGATTTGTATCAGACTCGATTGCGTCACAGTATTATATTGACAAGCAGTACTTCCCCGTGCTAATTTTTTCCATCCTTAAAGCAGGATTCTTCAGTTGTTGGCAGACTTTAAGTCTGATCATGGGAATCAGCTTGCAATTATCGCCTGAAGCTGAGATCCTGTTATGACAACTGACGAAGGGAGAAAATCATGTTAATAAATATCCATCGTTTCATTGCTCTGCTTCTCATAATAGTCATTGTTGTCTCTCAAGTCGGTTGTGGAAGCAGCGATAACTCGTCAATGCAGCGTGACTCGGCGGTAGAGGGCACCGGGGCCAATGTTGGAAGTTTTGTTTTTTCAATCGTTACCAAGGGAGTTTTAGAAGGAGTCGTTACTTCTACCACTGAATGGGGGATCGGCTGGATTCTTAACTATATAACCCATGGAGGGCAAAACCCGGACGATGCCATCATGGCAGAGATTGATAAAATGCAGAATGAGCTGCTGGCGATCCAGGACCAGTTGAATGAGATGCAGGGTGAACTGTCCGCACTCTTGATACAGGCAAATACCAATACTGACGAGATTAAGGCGACTATTGCGACAGTGAATATCACCGATAATCTTTCTTACATCGACGTTCTCTCCAAAGAGTTGAGCAGTCTTAATGTCAACCCTGATGCGTTTGCTAGCGGCGTTCTCAACCCGATATCGGGTGTGCCGTTTACCTTGGGAGTAATCAGCGATAAGATGGTTGGTCTCGTCCAGGATGGCGTACTGGACCTGCTTGTTTCATTCTTCATAGATAAAGCCAAGACCAGCTCGGACAGTTCAGCCCGATACAATTCCTATCTTGCACTTGAATACTATTTCTGCAATGTTCTGGCAATTCAGGGACAGGGGCTGAATCTGATAAGCGAGGCATATCATCAGGTAAAAGCAAACCCTGATTCACCTGCTGCCCAATATCTTCCGCCGGGCAAGGATCCTGACCAGGCGCTGCAGGATTATATTGACAAGATGTACAAGCCACAGATTGAGGCCCAAATGCAGAAATTTCTTTCAGCTGCAGAGCAGCTGGTAGCAAGAACTGCAGATACCACTGCAACCCCAAATCTGTTTCTGCAGGATGCAGATATGATATTCAAGAGGGTGGATTTTATTATGGAACAGTGGCACATCAACACCGGCTTGCCCGGAGGGCACCTTTATGTAAGGGTAGTCGGAGAACCTGAACGTCTGAAAATGTATGGTGACTCGTGGAATTCTGGTGACCCTGACAGGCTGGAACTGAAAGCGGTTGCAGGTTGGCCAATGGGCGGCGGCACACACGTCGCTACCAATAAGCGTTCGTACAGAATAAGTCCGCACTATGCACAATGGCCTCCTCTGCTTGCAACAGGAACTTTTGCAGAGGCGGCTACCGTTGATTGCGCAAATTACAGTATAGCAATGCTTCAACCAAAGACGGTTACTGTAAATACGCCCTACGATGGTTCAGTGACTGCAAATATATCTTTCTATGATGACCAGATGAATCCTGTTGCAGGTCCCACCTACCAGGCCACGGTAACCAACCCTGATGGTACAACCAGTACGCGGACTATGAACTCTATTCTTTTCGGCAGCAGCGTAATCCCCGCAAGATATGATATTTTCAGTGTTCTCTCCTGGAATGCTACTAACGATACTATTAACGGAGGATATTTATTGTCCTCTCCTAACTTCGAACCTTATGCGAAAGGTGTGTTCAACAGTAGTATTGCAACAGGAACAACACGGAAGGAAATTGATTCTTCAATTCAGGGATGGGCAAATGGCACATATAATTCATTCGATGTAATTATCAAAGGTCACCTCTCAACAACATCAACACTTACTTTTTCTGGAAATCAACAAATACCTGTTTCCATACATGCTTCAATTCAAGCATGGGTCCAGGAAAGTGATGAAAAGAAGATCGTTAAACGAGATACATCCACCCATTATGCCTACTGGTTTTCAACGCAGGATGCAGGGGACCGGCAAGAAGAACATTTTTCTGTTACTGGTGGGGTCACCGATCTTAATGCAACCAAGACTATGACCATCACGAAAACAATGTCAAACGGAACAACTGTTAGCCTGCAGACTGGTTATGACAGTGAGGTAAATATCCGGCCAAGGACATTTCACTCCGACCAGTACTCACTGCTCATGAAGATACAGATAAGCCGGGTGTGGATTGATTTCCCTGATACATAGCTGCCGGAACCATGCCCCCGGCAAAAATGACGGGGTAGTGGATGGTTGATATATGAAAGGACAATAAAGGGATTTCCCAAAAAATCCCAAAGTCTCATCCTTCTGTCCACGGCAGACCCAAAAAACAAGTTCTATATGACACTTCAATTGGAATCCAATGGAAAATTAAATTGCACAGAATAATTATTCCTCTATGAAATGTTGCTCTCTCAGATATATTCAATGGGAGTTTGTTTTAGGGAGACATTGAGAGGGCAGC
>DCVC01000218.1 GCA_002328625.1 Bacteroidales bacterium UBA2198 | reverse complement strand
CTTGTTTTAGGTGGTACCGGATCTCCTTCGGTATAATCAGTGACCTTCTCACCGTTAAGGTAGACTATGGTTCTCATTCCGTCGAGTGTTATTTCCAGCGTGTTCCATTCTCCCGGTTCTTTCTGAGGGTGAGCCATCGCTTTTGTGAGGGAATAGAGCACTCCGGAACAATGATAATCTCCACCTACGTGTCTTGTGCCATTATCTATCTGTACTTCATATCCGGTATTTACAGCTACCCATTCGTCAGATGGTTTTTCAGGCAATCTTATAAATACACCGGAATTGCAGTCATTATCTTTCACGTTATAGACAACACGGATAACAACATTACTGAATTTTTCGGCGGGATACAGGATCATTCCCATACCGCCAACAGTTTTTAACAGTCCTTCTTCAACCACGAATTCCCCTGGTCCAACCTGTTCCCATCCAGACAAGTCTTTCCCGTTAAACAACTGCCGCCATTTGTCGCTCTGACATGACCATGAAATCAGAATAACAGAAATAACAAGGATAAAGAGATTCTTTTTCATTTTTAATAAGAATTGGTTTCCACTAATTTAAGAAATTTTATTGATTCAATGTGTTTCCTTTGAGTATAAGCTGACTTACAGAGTGATAAAACTCCAGGAATAATTGAACCATGAACTTTCTTTACGCTTCCTCGATGACACTCCATCCCAGATTATCTGCCAATGCATAGACAGGCTCCCTGAGATTGCCGTAGAACGTTACCCGGTGCCATCCCCACTGGTCCCACATAGTGAAGAGCTTCTCTATATCCCCGATAGGCTCTGCACATAATTTGGTCCTGCAGGCTCTGTCGTCAGGGTCATTGTCAACTGATACCGCCTGGTGGAAAAGGATCTCTTTTCTTGTATTATTTATTTCAAGTGTGGTGGTAATATGATTTACAGGCAATACAGACTGAACCGATGCACCATTTCTGTCCTCCGAGTGGGTCATGATTCTGTAGGGATTCACTTCCCCTCCAGGACCAAACATTCTGTTTGGAGCCACGCAGTGAGCATATATTATCTGTCGTTTTGAGGTGTCAATCACGGGATCGGAAATAAATCCGGGTCTGCCATTGGTCAGAGTGGCAAAGGCGAGCATTGTTGCAGCTGAATTCACATCACATTCACAACCTCCCACAAACCCCTCATTGCACAGTTCATGAAAACCGAGGCATGGATATGCATGGATATGTCCTCCATAAAAGCCACCAAGACAGTTTATTGTGATTGCATTGGCCCCATGGTTCTTCAGTACTGATTTCATTCCGATGTACATTGCTGCAGAGGTTGTAAGGGTCTCAAAGGACACATCAGTCACTTCCAAGGCGTTTTTCTGCCAACGTTCCGCAATGCTTACCGACTCATCACGGTCAGCTGAGCTCCAGGCTTCATTTACTTCCGAAAAAGGAATGTATACGAGTGGTATCCCCATAAGCGGTTCAGCATTTCTTGACTCCTGGTCTCTTACAGCCAGAATCTTTGATTCGTTGAGACGTCTGACACATTCATCGGGTGATAAAGCATTTATATCATTAGCCAAAGTCTTATATTTATTACAGGAGGGTGTTGATTTTAATCTCACCTTGTCTGTTGCCGCAACAAATTCAGAAACTGAGCCTCCCTTGCCGGTGATTCTGAAACAGCTTACAGCTGCTATCAGGTCATCCATTCCGGATGACGCAACAAAGCCAACGTTCCGGTTGCCAGCCCGGAGAAAGGATGCATTGTAAACAAGGAACCCGCCGCTGCCGCCATACTGAAAATCAGCATAGAGTACCGGTTTCCCGGTCTCAGCCACCGTCTGTATTACACGGTTCCAGCAATTCATTTGGTAAACAATATACCCGTCAACAGGATCATTCTTATCGCCTTCTATGATTTTTTTTGCATCCTCAGGTCCTGTGGCGATTATGGGGATGAATTCCATATCCCTGAAATGTGCTGTTAATGCGCCGTTTATCTTCTCCATTTCCGGTCTGAAGTTAAAACCTACATTGGGCCAGTCGGGAACAGGCTGAACCACTGAATGAAGTGAATAGAGTATCCTGATCTTCAGTTTCTTCTTTGAGGAAGAAGCAGAACAGGAGGTGGAGACAAGTGCCATGGGTGAGATGGCCATGCAGGCCGCACATGCTGTGCATGAGTAGATAAAATTTCTTCTTGAGGCAGTTGAAATTTTTGATCCGTTAATATTTCTATAGCTTTTCATATATGGTGTTTATGATAGGTTATTGTCTGCATAGAGGATTTAATACATAGTTCAGACAAATTTTCTCAGATTAAAGGGGAAGTTTCTTTTACGACTTCCCTTGCAAAACATGCAGCTCCGACGGCACCTGCCAGATCACCGTACTGAGCTTTGGTAATTTCTGTTTTGTTGCCGCCTGGACGCCATTCATAAATTGCCATGAATTTTTCCAACGGTTCAGATAATTCTTCCCATGCTTCGGTGATACCACCACCAAGTATGATCAGTTCAGGTGACAGGATATTTGTTAACGATGCAAGGCCGATCGCCAGTTTTTCTACTGAGGTGAGCCAGACCTTCCTTGCAAATCTGTCGCCTTTTATGAAATCCTCGAGAAGTTGATCCGTAGACCGGTATTTTCCTGCGCTTCTTCTCTCAATACTGCAATTTCCGATTGCATCCTCAAGGCTTCCTGGCATTCCGGTTATATCAATTTCTTGTTCACTGTCAATGACCATGTGCCCGATATGTCCTGCTTTTTTGAAGGCTCCCTGATAAGGTTTCCCTTCGATAAGTAATGCTCCGCCAACACCGGTACCCAATGTAAGCATCACAACATTTCTTTTATCTTTTGCAGCGCCAAACCTTGCTTCGGCCATCATAGCCGAAACAGCATCATTCAGTACAAAAGTCCTGGTTTTTAAGAATTCAGTCCATTCAAAATTCTCCAGACCTTGCAGTCGGCCGGGCATGTAGGCAATAGCTGTATTAACCTCATTTGGCAAGCCGGGAGCTGAAATGCCTATCAGGGTACTACTGCTTTTCAGTCTGCCATCTATTTTTCTCACAGCTGATGAAACGGCATTCTTCCAGATGGCATCATTACCATCGTTGGTGGGCTGATAAAGCTGATGCAGAATATTCCCGGGTTCATCAATAGCCACTGCTTTTATTCTGGAACCACCCAGATCAATTCCTATTACAATATCAGACATAAGCTTTTTATTTGTTAAACTCCTTTATTGTATTCACTATTGCAACGATGTTTTCTACCGGGACATTAGCCTGGATATTATGAACGGTGTTAAATACGAATCCCCCGTCTTTTGAAAAGATATCGCATAAACGAAGAATCTCTTCCCTTATTTTCGCAGGATTTGCAAAGGGCAGGGTCTTTTGTGTGTCGATACCACCTCCCCAGAAAACGAGATCTTTTCCGTATTCTTTTTTCAGAAGCACCGGATCCATTCCTGATGCATTCAACTGTACAGGATTGATAATATCGAAACCGGCAGCTATGAACCGTGACATAAAGGGTTCAACTGCACCGCAGGAATGTTTGAAGGTTTTCCAGGTTGTATTAGTATGTACCCAATCATTGATCCTGCGGTAGAATGGCAACCACAAATCGTCGAACTGTTCCGGTGAGCAAAAAGTCGAATTCTGTGTTCCAAAATCGGTACCGCAAATGTAGACTGCATCCACATTGTCACCAATTACCTGATGTAAACGCCTGTAATTTTCAAGAGCTATTTCTGACTGACGGTCGAAAATTGTTCTGACATAATCAGGTCGTATCAGGATGCTCATATACCATTCGGCTATGTCACGAATGCCCTTTGGATTTTTTAGTCTCATACCCGGTATATGGGCAATATCCCCCAATGCGGTTCCTCCAAGTCCGGCGATTACAGCTTTACCGGTGGCACGGGCTTTCCGGGTGGTCTCTTTCCAATATTCCAGATCTGTCTCTGAGACGAGGCCATACTCCTCAAGATTGTCACCGGGATCCAGTTTTTCTTCATCTATTGGCTGTTGACGGATTATGGCATCAAAGAAATATCCGGTTTTAGGCATACGGCCTGAGGGGGTGGCTGAAGTATCACCTTCAGGATAGATCAGAGTATCGCCATTATCATCATTCGTTGTACGGAAACCCTCAGGAACGAGCACTTTCTGTCCCCAGGGAGTAATAAATTCTTTCAATGGTTCATGGTTCAAGAATCCGAACGAACTCATTCTGCCCCTGGCAGGAACCACATCAACACCAAGAATACCGATCAGCTCCTGATCAATCTCACCCAGCATCTGGAGAGGATCAGTAACACGTACCGGTTTATTTTCAAGGCCATAATATTTTCTGAGGTTTTCAATCGACAGTACATGCATCCCTGTTACATTGGTCGATCCGAAATCAACAACCATCTGGTCGGGTTGTTTATGACTGACAGTTAAATCAAATCGCTCTTTTGATGTAATCATTTTAAGTGACTGGTTGAGGGTTCAAAAATGAAGAATTTTGTAAAATATAAATAATATTATTAAGAATATTTCATAAATCTGCCGGCAGCTTTACTCAGGCTCAAAACTTAAATACATCAAAAGTGAACAAAATTGAATCACTCCATCATATCTGAAAAAGATCTGATGAATAGTTTTATTGACTATAAAGCGAAATTAAGGTAAATTATTAACAGTAACGACTCATCGACGGGTTTTCAAATGACAGATTGTTTCATCAGGTAAACCATTACGGGAAGTTAGTCATCTTTGTGGTATTTACTTTTATTATGCCTTTATTGGCTTAGTATGATTCTCGAAGGTCAATCAAAAGTGATAACCATAATTTTTTCAATCTGAAACATTTTTCTGCACAGATTGTTATTCGAACAGACTATTATCTTTTACTAAATCATATATCCGGGCAATTTGAATAATCGACTTTAATATATTGGAATTAATAACATCAAAAGACAACACCATGGCAAACTTAACAACAAAGTACATGGGATTAGAGCTTAAGAATCCCATAATAGTTGGAGCAAGTAATATTGTTACAGATTCTGATAATCTCAAAAGGATTGAAAAAGCAGGTGCAGCAGCAATTGTTTATAAATCACTCTTTGAGGAGCAGACACAACTTGAAAATCTGGAATTATATGAACGGATCACTGAATATGAAGAGAGAAATGCTGAGATGATCACTCTTTTCCCCGGCTTTAAATCAGGATCAGGATCAGAATCTGAGTATCCGAAAGAGTATATGATGAATTTGAGAAAAGCAAAGGACTCTGTAGCTATTCCTGTTTTTGCCAGTCTGAATGCAGTTAACAATGATACATGGGTTGAATATGCAAAGAAGATCGAGGAGACCGGGGTTGATGGTATAGAACTTAACTTCTATACGGTCCCTGAAAAGTCTGATAAAGAATCTGAGACTATTGAAAAGAGACAGCTGGAAACCCTTAAGCTTGTTAAATCAGCTGTGAGGATCCCTGTCTCAGTAAAACTCAGCCCCTTTTATACAAATCCATTAAAAATCATCTCCGATATGGATATTGCCGGAGCCGATGCTTTTATTTTGTTCAACAGGCTCTTTCAACCGGATATTAATATTGATAATGAAACGCATCATTTCCCATACAATCTTAGTAATAAAGAAGATAGCAGGCTGTCATTACGTTTTGCAGGATTGTTATACGGGGATATTACTGCTTCAATATGTGCGAACACAGGAATATTTGATGGTTATGATGTAATTAAAATGCTATT
>DCVC01000195.1 GCA_002328625.1 Bacteroidales bacterium UBA2198 | reverse complement strand
TCAACCTGATACCCGTGAACCCGTCCATTCTGATAATCCGGTCTGCTTTCACTTCTGATCTGAACCCCGGAATTCATCTGAGGATCAAACCATGTATCAAATTCCAGGATAAAATCACTGTAATTTTCTTTAGTACAAAGAAAGGAATTGGGAGAATTAAGGACCGTGGTTCCTGCTATTTCACCATCTATCATCTCAAACGGGGCACTACCGTTAAGCTGCACCCAGTTGTCAAGATCATGTTTAACAAGATTTTTCCACTCTTTTTCGTTTTTACACCCCGTTATAAAGATTAGTGAGGTGATTGTTAGTAAGTAAATCAGTTTTTTCATTTCTTAACAAGAATTAAAAAGTACCCAAAGTTATTTAAAGATATGTTTTTTATCTGAATTTTTTACCATGATACAAAGTTGAACGATTTCTTCATGCAGCAGGTTCCGTTAAGTCACGGGGATATACAAAATAAATTCAGGGCATTGGTGTATCAGGCGCTGAATGACTGAACTGGTTTGTTCTAAGTGTTTAGCATCAAAGTGCCAGTAAAAGGTTTTAAAGCTTACTCCTGTTGCGAGCTTATTGCAAAGCAGGAGAAGTAATCTTTTTCATAGGACTTATCGTCACCGGCCCGATCAGCCCCGAATCCAAGGGATCCCAGGCGGATGCATCAAAAAGACCGTTTTTGGTGTTCTGCTTCAGCCTGGCCGCCATATTGATATTGTAGAATTTCTTCCAGGGGATATTGTTTCGGTCCATGTAAGAAATACGGTTCGCCATCAGGTTGGAGACTCTTATTTTTAGGTGATTGTCGGGGTTTAACAGATTCTTATCAATAATAATGTGGAACTCAGGGCCAAACAGCACAGCAATCTCTTCACCGTTAAGATATACCCTGGCGCTTTCGCAAACCTTCCCCAGATCCAGTAACCAGGTATCAGCCTTCCCTCCGGGCTTTTTAAAATTAATAGTATATTCAGCTGTACCAGAAAAATTTTTGTGATCTTCACTGCCAAACCGGGTCCATGATCCAAGGCCGGTTATTTCTGCTGATGCAGGAAGCACTGGTCCGCCTTCAATAAAATCAATTTTCCAGCTACCTGGTATCTCCTGAGGAACCGAGAGAGGATCATAGTAAACATATGGTTTGCCTTTAGTTTTTTTATAATATGTATTTATAATTATAGATTCCCCCGGATTCAGCCTGGCGTAAATTTCAAGATTATTCTCTGCTTTTACCCTGCTCTTTGCAATCCCAAGCTTCCCGGTCATCGGATCGAAAATAGCTGCTGATGTTGCTCTCACACTTAAAGGGAGCCATCCTTCAAAGGATTTTTCACTCTGGTTAACAACGAAATAATTATATCCGTCCAGGTTTTCACGTCTGGCATACTTAATACCAATATCATTCATTGTTTCCCGTCTTATGCCGGCATGTGATAACAGGTCACCAAGATCATCACCCATCAGCAGCCTGCCCTTACCAATTAAGGCCTCCGATATTCCTCGATTTGTGGCAGATCTGAACGAGATTCTTTCTTTCATATGACTGAAAACAGCATTCTTTGCATCTAAATCGGCCCATCCTGAAACATTTTGAGGCATATTTTCGTATAATATAATATAGGCCCCTTCATTTGCAAGGTTCATGATCTGAGCGAATGTCTCAAGAGGTATATATTTACAGCCGGGCACAATTAAGGTTTTATAATAATTCCCCTCAGTTTGAAGTAATCCGTCAACTGCTTCCGTGTTCTTAATCTGAAGGTCAGAGATATAATCAAAAGCGTATCCTTTATCAATCATATAGTCAACCCCCTTTCTGAAAGGCGTTCCTTTGAAAGCAGGGCTTATTGCATCGAAATGTTCCAGCATTCCCCTTCCATGATCTGCATAACGGTCGAATATAGGAAAATAAATCAACACATCATTATCAGGCCTTCCCGATTGAAGAAATGACTGCACCCTGGTTACATAATTATTAAGACCTTTGAAATCGGTCCATAAAGGATTTGCAGGTGTAAATTCGACTGAAGCATAGAAAAGGAATCCGGGCCAGGGTTCATCCCGGGGCGAAAAGCATGTCCCGTGATAAAAGACATGATTTATCCCTGCAAGGAAGAACAGATCGAGCGCTTTTTTCACATCACCCGGGGTTGACAGGAAATGCTCGTTGAGCCATGTAGCCGCTTCGCATGATACAAATTTTTTACCTGTAACATTGGCAGCAGAGGAGGCGAATTTAAACCTTGTTATATCGTTCCCTTCGGTTTCAGGTATATCTGTGGCAGCATACAGGTCAAGAATATTCCCTGGCGATCCGTGTGCCTGGTTGCGTGTTGTTTTACCCTGTTTATGGGCCCATTCGGTCCAGTGTGCAGTAAACTTTTCAAGCAGAAGATCAGAAATGGTCTTACGATAGTCAGATAACACTCTTGCATTTTTTTCAGATTTATCCTTCTGAAAAAGTGCCGGCAGATGATTCCTCAGGTCATATCCTCTTCTGATAAAGAATTCATACAATAGATCATTTGTCCAGTCAGCCTGGCCGGAAGCATCGTCAACTTCATATGAATCGTTAAAATAACCACGCAGGCTTTCAAGATCATAATTTTTAAATATTTCCTCGAAATGTTTCAGGTAATTGTTGATAGCCCTGCCTGAAAAATGGTCTATCACATCTCCTTCGCCGCCTGGTCCTGCTCTTTCAACCATCTTCCCGTGCCATCCTTCAAAAAGAGCAAATAGTGTCCAGCTGTCTGACGGGGCAATCCATTCAAGTACTCCTTCATGATTCACTCTTCCTGTCAGATCAATTACAATGCCACTATCAGAACAGGCTATCAGGCTTTTCAGGGGTAACGGCTTTTCAAACCTTATCTGGTCGAGGGCATAAAGCTGCAGGTTCT
>DCVC01000345.1 GCA_002328625.1 Bacteroidales bacterium UBA2198 | reverse complement strand
CCCTCTCAACCCATTCATCAAAAACCGATATCAGAAACTGACCGAATTCTTTTGCCGGAACTGTTACCCTGCTTACACCTGACTTTGTTCCCTGCCTTTTTTCCACAAGCGGAAGAAAAGTTATGTATTTAGCTCCCAGTTGTTTAATAAAATTATAGATAATAAGAGGATAACGAACATTGTAAGAATTCACAACGCAAAGAATCTCGGGAATGATCCCATGCTCCTGAAGTATTCCGTAACCATTCAGAACATCGTGAAGTGTTGGTCTTTTATCAGCAGTCATTCTGAATTTATTGTGGAGATCGCCCGGGCCGTCAATGCTTATGCCAACCACAAACTTTTCTATCGACAGAAAAGAAGCCCATTTATTATTAATCAGTGTTGCATTTGTCTGTATGCCATTTACAACCTTCTTACCCTCTGGTTTGTGTCTTTTTTGCAGCGCAACTGCTTTTCTGAAAAAATCAAGGCCTGCAAGTAACGGCTCGCCTCCATGCCACGAGAAATTTATTATTTCTTCTGTTGAAGCTACCATATGCTGAACAATGTATTTTTCAAGGAGATCGTCATTCATAATAAATGATTTACTGCCCGGGTAAAACTCTTTCTTTTCGAGGTAATAACAGTACTTGCATCTCAGGTTACAGGCAGCTCCTGCCGGCTTAACAAATATTTGAAACTCACGCGACACTTTTTCCATTTAAACCCTTGAATATTTATTTCACTGGTTCCAATTTATTATTTTTCCGGTATCTGGTTTCTGAAGAAACATCCTGATCCTCCATTCTACCGGAAAGTAATTGTTTATCCTGCTGCCGATATTATTGCAGAAACCCAGGTTGACTCCCTTATACTTTGCAAGGAACCAGCCTTTAGGAACAGCTTTTATCTGCAAATTATCGCGTCGAAGGTATGCAATTGCATGATTGTAATCCAATTCTGCAACAGGAAAAGCACCTTTGCGGATATTGTTCGAAAGTGCCAGGTCATGAGCCGGAATGTATCCGCTTTTTTTTATGCTGCATATTTTTGTCCCCCCCTTGATTATCTTAAGTTTCTGCTGAAGGATAAGATAATCATCTGTTTTCCCCGGAACAGAAATAACTTCCCCGCCATATTTTATTACATTACCGGGCAAAAAAGTTGTCCACTCCTTTATCATCCTCAGGTCGTCTTTTTGCGGTTTTTCTTCTGTTTTCCTGCTAATCCCTGATCTTAAGATCCCGGAATCCTCCTTTTTCCTGATAACCGAAATAAAAAATCCTTCTCCTCTTATCCGGCCGGGATAGAAACCGTACCCCTTTATACCCTGATAATCAATCTTCGTAATGCCTTTAAAATCTGTTACATTAAACTCTATTATTTCTGCATTATGTTTTTCGGTAAGCCATTTAATGTTTTTTTCGTTTTCGCCGGGGTTAAAAGTGCATGTGCTATAGATCAGAATGCCATTTTGCTTTAAAGAAGGCCATACATCGTGCAATATTCTCTTCTGCCGGTCAGCACAGTAAAGTGTGTTTTCCTCCGACCATTCATTCACAGCGACTGCGTCACTGAACATACCTTCGCCTGAACAGGGAGCATCGACCAGGACCACATCGAAAAAACCAGGCAATCCTGAGAAAGCTGAAGGGTCATTCCGGGTGACAATCGTGTTTGATACTCCCCATTTTGTAATATTTTCAGTAAGGACAGATGTCCTTGGCCTGATTACTTCATTGGAAACAAGCAAATTTTCTGATCCTATCAGAGATGAAAGGTGAGTGCTTTTACCCCCGGGTGCTCCACACAGATCAAGCACCTTCAAATATTTTTGTTTTCCAACTATCTGTTTAAATATCTGTTCTATAAACATGCCTGACGCTTCCTGGGGATAGTAACACCCTGAATGGAAAAGAGGGTCGAGTGTGAAAGAGGGTCTGTCATCAAGATAAAAACCGGTACTGCACCATGGAACAGGTTCAGCATTGGCTGGTTTACCGATCCATTTGGACGAATTGATCCTGATGCTAACCGCAGAAGGCTCTTCCAGAGCTTTTAACAGAGAGTCTGCATCAATATTTTTCTGATTTGTAATTCTGAGCCTGAATTTTTCCGGTAACATAAGTCTTGATTACAAATCATTCTACATTCCCAAATTCAATTCACTTTTTTGTCGTACATGTTGCCAGAAGCCAAGCGACAATTACCGCTGTTTCTGACAGGATTTTCATAGTATGAAATATTAACAAAAGATCCGAAAACAATATTAATTCTCATCTGATATATCATTATGAATCTGATTATCCTCATTTTTCCGGGAGTATTTCTTCCATAAATAGAAAACCGGGATACCAAGAATAACTAATGCAAGACCCGGAAAGGTATAATCAGGCTTATATATCAGCAGTATGATCATAATCGTCAATGTAGTCAGGATATAGATAGCAGGAATTACCGGGTAACCGAAAGCCTTGTATGGTCGTGGAATATCGGGTCGTTTAATCCTGAGAACGAAAATAGCAAGGATGGTAATTGAAAAGAATATCAGGACCGCAAATATCACATAATCAAGCAGGTTACTATAGGTTCCTGAAAGGCAGAGGAGCACCGCCCACACTCCCTGGACGGCAATTGCAAAACCCGGGACTCCCTTCTTGTTTAGGCTGCCTACTTTTTTAAAGAACAGGCCATCCTTTGCCATTGCATAATAAACTCTCGGTCCCGACAAAATCAGCCCATGATTGCAGCCAAAAGTGCTGACCATAATAAAAATTGCCATAATTATTGCAGCATAATCCCCGAAAACGACACTCATGGCAGATGTGGCCACCCTGTCGTCGGCAGCAAACTGAATACCCCGGCTTAAGACATCTGTACCATCAGGTGACCCTGAAAGAGGAAGAATTTTTATATAAATAAAATTTGTAAACAGATAGATTACTGAGACGATAAGGGTTCCAAAGAACAGGCTTAATGGGACATTCCGTTTTGGATTGATTACCTCGCCTGAGATATATGTTACATTATACCAGGCATCCGACGAGAATAACGAACCTACAAGGGCTGTGCCAATTGCTGCTATCAGGGCAAATCCTGACAGAGGTATAACCTTGTTTTCAGTACCAACCTGACTTGCCTGCCAGAAAACCTCCCTGTTGATCTCAAATGATCCTATGGCCTTTGTGGCAAAAAAACCAATTGTAATAAAGCCAAAAAGAGCTAATACTTTTGTTGAGGTGAAAAAATTCTGTACAGTTTTTCCTGTCACGATACCCCTTGTGTTAAGCCATGTGAGAAAAGATATCATTGCAATCGCAATGAACTGAGTGCTTGTAATATTCAGTTTACCTACATGAAGAAGGACATTTTTTTCTGATATCCATGGGAACAAGACTCCGCTGAATTTAGCAAAAGCAACAGCCACTGCGGCTATTGAACCACACTGAATAACGAGAAATGTTGTCCAGCCAAACAGGAAACCGATAAGGGGGTGATAAGCTTCCCTCAGATACACATATTGGCCACCGACATGGGGCATCATGGAGGCAAGTTCGCCATAACTGATGGCCCCTATAACAGTTATAATTCCTGTTATGAGCCAAACGACCATCAGCCATCCGGGAGAACCCACGTTACGGGCAATATCAGCGCTTACGATGAATATACCGGAGCCGATCATAGCTCCGGCAACTATTGAGATGCCGTCAAAAAGGTTAACGCGTTTTTGCAGCAGACGGTTTTCGACCTGCATAAAATCAATTTAATGGTAAACAAAAATAATGAAACAAATCAGAAAACTGGTTCGGGGCAGGATTTTGTTAAAACAATTACATGTACTCACCCCCCTTTCCCCCATTGCCGTAAACTTAAGATA
>DCVC01000001.1 GCA_002328625.1 Bacteroidales bacterium UBA2198 | reverse complement strand
TGCCTCTAAGAATTTTATCTGCCTGATCCAGAAGACACATCACAATGTCGGGATCATCATTATTCACCAGCGGCCCTCCGGTCATAATCGCTCTTGCCGTAAGCCTCCCGGGAGGACCCCCATACTGACTGTGAACAGCCAGAACAGCAACACCGCACATATCCGACCCACTTAAGCAAAAAATTGCGAAAGGTTTTATCCTGTCAGATAATAACAGGACCTGGTACATCTCAGGAGTCTGGAAAACATTCCCATGCGGATGATGCATCACATAGTCATGCCATTTACTTCTTTCTATTGTACTTATATCACAGGTAGAATGATAGTTAACTCCTGTCATAATTAACGTGGCATTTCCTTGTAGATACCCTGAATACGTTCAGCAACACTGATGTCGTCAAGACCAAGTTTAAATAGTTTGTCCCTGCCATGAGATGAACTGCCTGACGACAATACAAGACGAACTTTCATGGCAATTTCGCCCGGATCAAAAGTAGTCACAAAATTCCCCTCACAGTCATCCAGCAACTCCTTAGCGTCACCTGCAGGAGTGGCTACCACAGGCAAGTTACAGGCCATGGCCTCCTTTATTACATTTGCTGATCCTTCCCAAAGTGAGGTGGATAAAAGCAGGTCAGCTGCATTCAGATGGTCTGCCACTGCCTCAGCGCTCTGTTTATCCAGTACAACGAGCCTGATGGATTTGTCATCCAGTATTTCAACGACTTTTATAGCGAGCGGATAATTCTTTTCCGGCCTGCCCGGGTCTCCGATGAAGATGATTAGCTTTTGACTGACTTCATACCCTAATCTGACCTTTGCTGAATATTTATCAGCAGGGAAGAAAATTTTCATGTTAACACCGTTGGGAATTACCTCTGAGGAACTTAACCCAAGAAGGGTTTTCATGGAGGATGACTTTACGATTGTGGCGGCCCAACAGAATCTGGCAAAAAACCTGGCGGTATGGAGTAGAAAATGAGAATCATAAAGATCGCTTCCCATTAGTGACACAATGAGATTTCTTCTCGGATTTTTCCCGGCCATAATGAGCGCGAATGTCGAAACAAATCCGGAAAGAGAATAATGCCCGTGGTAAATATCGTATGTATTGCTTTTAATGTGTCTGCGTAACAAAAAACTACTTCTCAAATAGCCCCTCAATCCCTTCCCCATAACAGGAAAAAAGTCAAGTGTCAATCCTGCTCTCTCAAGTGACTCCCCCTGCCGTGCTACGACAGGGCTAATCCCTGCTGTTGAATTACCGCTGCAGATAAACAGAACCCTCATATTAATCGTGTGCCTGATCCGGAAATTACAGCTCTGAATTTGCCTGACACGTCCTTAGGTATGTCGTTTACATTGTTGACGGTAACCTCCATCGGACCCAGCTTTTGAATGATCAGGTCAGTTAGCCGCTTCTTTTCCTCGGAATCAACCGGGTCTGAAACAAGATTAAGTACTAATTTTGACGGTTCAGGTTGGAGCACCTGAAATTTTATCATGTTTCTCTTTGTGGCAATTCCTGTATAAATCAACAGATGATGAAAGTAACCCCAATGCAGTGAATTCCCGTTTAGACCCATGATATTATCCGAGGTGCGACCGTCAATTGATTTTATCAGTTGTGAATTTCTCCCGCAGGAACATAATTCGTTCTTCATCTGTGCCTTGTCACCGGTCCTGTACCTTATAAACGGAAATGAGTAATTGTCCAGGTCTGTTATGACCATCTCTCCACCATTAACAGTCTCAATGATAACATGTTCTTCAGTTACATGCAGGCCTGAGTGGTGATTGCACTCATACGCTACGCCACCTATTTCCCCAAAGCCATATTGATCAAAAACATCACAGGAGAACACTTGCGAAAGAAGACCCCGGTGAAAATCAAGAAGGGGTTCTGCTGTTGTGTTGACTGCCTTAAGATGAAAAACCAGGCCTCTCGATTTCAGAGCACTGGCTATATCCACCAGGTTGAGCACATAACCTCTTAAAACAACATTCTCATTTTTATTGAGCACGTCAACCAGGCGATCAATATCTGATTCTCTAAGGTTATAAGCATCAAAGGTTTTATAGTTTTTAATCAGGTCCGTCACTTTCAACCTCATCCTGGCAAACATCGATTCAGTTACAAAGTTTCGCCCACGGAAAACAATGAATAAACTGTTCTGATCATATCCCATCCAGTCCTTAAATCTCATAAAAGATGCCCAGACCATGCTCCGGCTGCCGGCATCATTTGTGTAATTGAGAACCTGTCCGGTCGTTCCGCTTGTCTTACTGTGTTGTACCCCCTTGATTGATCTGTAATTCAGTGGTAAAAAGTCGTTGTAATGATCAAGAATATACTGCTTGTCAATTACAGGCAAGGCCTGCAGAATGCCATCAGAACCGATATCTTCCGCACCAACTCCTGCATTTCTCATGAGTTCGCTATAAGCCGGAACATTACGGTAACAGTGTTCCAGTATCCTGGTAAGCTTCTCACGACGGTATGATGCCATCCGCTCCTGATCCCACCACTGTGACTGTTCCAGAAACTTATAGTTTTGCCAGATATGCTTCCCGGTAAACAGGTCTTCAATCGCGATACGAAATCTTTTATTCATCTGATTTCATAATCAATTAAGAAGCTTCGGGGCCTGCTTTTGCAATATTCCACTACCTCATCAGTGTATTCGCGGAATAACGGACCTCCTGCCATCTGGAAAAAATTAATCTCGTTATTACGGTTGTTTATTTCAATAACCTTCACCTGTCCTGTCCGGTCTATACACAGATCAAAGCCAATAAGCCTCTGATAAAAGTATTTTTCAGCCACCGCCAGGCCAACATTGATAACCTGATCAAATCCGTACAGAGCACCAGCAGCCCTGAATTCGATGCCTCCGGCCGAGAAGATTCTTTTCCCGTGCTTATTTACCCCGAATTCATTCAGCCTGCCTTCCGGAGAGATGCTGCATGCGGTCCCACCGGATGCCTGGTTATCAACTATTGATCCCGGCGCCCCAATACGCAGCACTGACTGCAGCGGGATTATCTTCCCTGTCTTCACTGAACGGTAGGTAAGCAATCTTATGGTATTGACTGAGGAATTATTAAACTTGCTGTAATGTTCGGACTGGTCAATATACTCCTGGAGCAAAAAGTTCTTTCCGTAGAGAGTCTCGAGGTACAATAGCGTCAGGAGATCGCCCCTCGAATTAATCCAATGCTCCCCTTCTCTTTGAAAGAGCTCAACCCCTCGTCCTCCTCCGGACTCGACAGCCGCCTTGGTAATCAGCTTCCCGACTGATGCAGGAATTATTTTTTCAATTTCTAAATTTTCCTGTATCACATTGTATTGCTGATCAGTGTAAATACCCTCGATATTTCTGAGATAAATCCCGGGAAGTAGCTTGCTCTCAATGAAACGGTGAT
>DCVC01000045.1:11421-14012 GCA_002328625.1 Bacteroidales bacterium UBA2198 | reverse complement strand
CCTGAAATTGTTCTTTGCCCCGGGGTATTATCGTTTTCTCATTCCGTTTTATGGCAACAGCTCTGTATTTATCAGCGCTCCTGCTTACTGAAACCTCCTCGAGGCTTTTATTTAAAATCGGTGCTTTCTCGTCAAGCTTCTGAACATACATGGCCAGCTTCCCTCCGGAAAATTCCATAAAATCGGTTGTGCCTGTCTCATGAAGAAGACCAAGTACTTCACGGGCTGCTATAAGTTCAGGATAAATGAGCGAATCGATACCAAGTGATTTAAAAAATTCTGATGTAGAGTGTTCAAGATAATCAAGATTATCAATCCGTGCTATGGTTTTTAATGCACCAAATCTTTTGGCCAGTATCGATGAAGTGATATTTGTATCCTCAGAATGGGTGACAGCGATAAAAAGATCTGTTTTTTTCCGGAGTATCTCCTGTAGTGTCTTAACTGATGTTGCTGATTCGACGTAAGAAAGGACGTCAAGAGAAGAATCAATGGGTTTTAAATTATCTTCTTCAGGATCAATAAGAATGATCTCATGATTTTCATTCACCAGCATCTTTGCAAGATGTGTCCCAACTTCACCGGCTCCGGCAATTATTATTCTCATAGAACCTTATTGAAAAACAAGACAAAATAAGGCATAAATCAAATAATACTCAAGTTTTTTTGGACTTTTCTTTTGTGGTTTAAGACCTTGAACTTAAGTAACTATATCTTGCAGCAGAAAATCATATCCTTTTCCGGAATGCCCCTGATTTGCTGACATAATATATAATGCCGGATTTTTCCATGCTTATCTTCAGTGGAAGCTGATACCCTGACGAAACTTCAGAGGTCATTACTATTGCTTCAACAGATCTGATAAAATCAGTTTCTCTGTCAACCTGCGGAAATCTCCCGCGTAATATGACAATATCAGGTTGTGTTTTCTGCAAGAGACTATTATTCAGATAATTGCTTATCAGAATATGTTTGTTGCCAACTTTCAGATTGTGTAAGTCGTTGCCATTATTATCCTTATGAAGTTTAAGATTAAGTGTAGCACAGTGCCTGAGAACCTCGGGAACCAACGTGTCAGGGGCTTCATACAAAGTGAGGATCTTTCCGGTCCTGATTCCTACGCTGGAGAAATTAATACTATTATATACTATAAGCTCCCTGGTAAATCTGTTATTAATTTCTTTTATTGTTCCAGCCAGTACGAAGAGAGTTAAAAAAAATAGAGGATAACGAACAGACATAGATCCTCTCTTCAGGAGAAACCAGGCAAGCAAAAATAATGTACACGAAAGAAGAATGAATTCTATCGTTGTCATCCCTATATTTTCTATTGTTGAAAACGGAAGAGAAGAGACTCTGCACGTAAGAAATTCTGTAATACCAGCCAAATGACCAAGCAGGAAAACAAGCGGAAAGGAAATCAAAGCAACGGGATAGGTTATGGGAACAAGACATGCTGTAATAACAACAAGCGAAGTCAAGGGTACTATCAGGATGTTGGTGAAAATAAAATAAACAGGAAACCTGTTGAAGAGTGCTATTGTCAAAGGCAGTGTGCCGGCCTGAGCAATAAAGGTGACCACTGCGGCCTGCCAGATCTTATCTGCCAGCCATTTCTTAAAATGAAGCTTGAGATATAGATCCCGGAAGAAGCATATTATAAAAATCACAGCAGAGTAGGAGAGGAGGAACCCGGCTTCAAAAATGACAGATGGTCTTATCAGGATAAGCACAATTGCTGATGCAAGGACAGAATTAATGTGATTAACATGCCGATTTATAAGATTCCCGGTATGCAGAAATGAGAACATCAGAGTTGCCCGGAGGACCGAAGGAGTCAAACCTGTTATAAAAGCGAAGAACCATAAGAGAAGAATGGTGATTATTACTCTGAGAGCTTTTAATTTATTCTTCAGGAAAAAAAGAATATTATACACAAACAGGCTCACTATCATAGTATGTAAACCTGAAACGGCCATAATATGCATTACTCCGGCTTTAATAAAATTCTGTCTCTGTTCAGGTTCGAGCATATTTTTCTGTCCGAGAGTTATTGCTGCAATAAGTGCAAGCCTGTCTCTGTTTAAACCACGTTCTTTATACATTTCAATAATCCTATTCCTTATTATTGATGCTCTGTGAATGAGTTTCCTGTTCTGTGGGGCAATATGTTTAATGATGTCCTCATTCGTAATAAAAGTAAAATACCTGATCCCCCTGTTCTCCATAAAGAATCTGTAATCAAACTCATTTGGATTTCCACGGTTGGCTATATTCTTAGGAGAACATTTAATTAGAATCTTATCTCCGGGGATGAGATTACTGATTGTATCAATCTTATTAAAATAGATCAGTATGGATCCATGCAGGTTTGAAGCTTCATTAATGTTAATCTTCTGATTTAGCTCTGCCACAAACCGGTAACTGTTTTCTCTCTCATCAGGATATTCGGAAATTGTGCATGACAATATTGAAGTTTCCTGTTCAAGGACAGACAGCCTTTTTTTTTCAAAAGTATAAAACTCAATCCCGCATAGATATATAGCATAAGTAAATGAAATTCCATATACTATATTTACCTGTTTTCTGTT
>DCVC01000045.1:0-11413 GCA_002328625.1 Bacteroidales bacterium UBA2198 | reverse complement strand
GGTTTGAAGTAAAGGCCCGAAATAATTCCAAAGCAAAGCAAAAGGCCAATACGAAAAAAAGGAATTTCTTTATTCAGCACACCCTGCAGCTATGAGACGGTATATTGAATAAAGATACAAAAATAAATTCAGAAATGAAAATTTATTTGATCTTTTGTCCTGTCAGTATTGTCTTGTATTCAGCCTCAAATTTACCTTTACTGATAGCATTAAGCTTGCCTTTAAGGAGTCTTTTTCTCAGAGGACTCACCTTATCGGTAAACAATATACCATCCAGGTGGTCATACTCGTGCTGAATTATTCTTGCTTTGTATCCGTCATATGTTTCATCGTGAAATATCCAGTTTTCATCATAGTACCGGATCCTTATCCTGGATTCCCTGTTGACCTCTTCACGCAGGTGGGGTATACTGAGGCAACCCTCAATCATTGGTTTAAGTTCTCCTGATTTTTCAGTTATATGGGCATTAATGAATACTTTTTTGAATTCGGCAAGGTCGGGTTCTTCCTCAGCAACAGGCTTACCGTCGATGATAAATATCCTTATCGATTTACCGATCTGGGGAGCTGCAAGTCCAATACCTTCTGACCTATATAAGGTTTCAAATAGATCAGTAATTATCTGTTCCAGTCCGGGGTAGTCTTTATCAATGTCTTCCGACACTTTCCTTAACACCGGATGCCCATAAACTACTATTGGATAAACCATCTAATCAATAATATTTTCAGTTATTGCATTCCACTTTTCGTCTTTTGCATTTTATCGAGGAATGACTGAAGGATAATTGACGCACTGATTTTATCAATCATTGCCTTATCCTGCCTGTCTTTCATTTTAACTCCTCCTGCGATCATAGTTCTTAAAGCTATTCCGGAGGTAAATCTTTCATCAACTTTGTGAACAGGTATCCCCGGGAATAGCTTTTTCAGTCTTTTGATGAACTTGTCAATATCCGTAACAGTTTTACCCGGCTTATTGTTCATCTGAAGGGGATATCCTACAACAAATGATTCAATATGTTCAGCTCTGTAATATTCTTCCAGATATTTTTCAATCTCATGAGTTCTGACGGTGGTTAGTGGCGATGCAAAAATCTGTAAAGGATCAGTAACTGCCACTCCTGTTCTTTTCCTCCCGTAGTCTATACCGATTATTCTTCCCATTGGGATTTGTTATGGAGACAAAAGTAGAAAAAAAAAATGACGGAGCAACGATGCCGGGTTGCAGAGGAGTAATGATACAATGATACAGGACAAAAAAGCCACCCTTGGGGATGGCTCTTATTATACAGATTTGTGATGCAGGTTATTTCACTTCTACCGGTTCGTACGCCATAGCTGCTAACCGCTGGTATGACTTATACCTCCACTTTGCATTCTCCTCAGCAGCTTTGAAAAGCACCTCAGCTTCGGATGGGAATGATTTCACAAGTGATGTGTACCTGACTTCCGATTTGAGGAAATCCTGAAATTTGCTCCAGTCAGGCTCTTTTGAATCGAGAATGAATGGATTTTTTCCCTCTTTTTCCAGAAGAGGATTGCATCTGTAAAGATGCCAGTAACCGCATTCAACAGCTGATTTCATCTGAGCCTGTGTTTTTCCCATACCGTCTCTTAATCCATGACTAATACATGGAGAATAAGCAATGATCAGAGATGGACCTGGATAAGCTTCGGCTTCCTTAATAGCTTTCAGGTACTGTGCATTGCTGGCACCCATAGCAACCTGTGCAACATATACATAACCATAACTCATGGCCATCTGTCCGAGATCTTTCTTGCGGATCTTCTTTCCTGATGATGCAAACTTTGCAACTGCACCGGCAGGTGTCGATTTTGATGCCTGGCCACCCGTGTTAGAGTAGACCTCCGTATCCAGAACAAGAATATTTACATCTTCCCCTGATGCTATTACATGATCAAGCCCACCGTAACCGATATCATAAGCCCATCCATCACCGCCAAATATCCAATGTGACTTTTTAACCAGATATTGCTTCAGATCTAATATCTCTTTTGCGGCTTCAGATTTTTCTTTTTCACAAACCTCAATTACTTTGGCAGACGCAGATCTTGAAGCTTCTGCATTGTCCTTTTCTTTAAGCCATTCTTCAAATGCAGCTTTGATTTCAGGATTTATCTTATTGGTGAGCGATTCCTTCATCAATCTTGCTATCCGGTCTCTGATCTTGTTTGAACCAAGTGCAAGCCCGAAGCCAAATTCAGCATTATCCTCGAACAATGAATTTGCCCATGCGGGCCCATGTCCTGTTTTGTTATGTGTATAAGGTGTTGAAGGTGCTGATCCTCCGTAAATTGATGAACAGCCTGTTGCATTTGAAACTATCATGCGATCGCCAAAAAGCTGTGTTATTGCCTTGATATATGGAGTTTCACCGCACCCTGCACAGGCTCCTGAAAACTCAAATAAAGGCTGCGAAAACTGACTGTTTTTGACATTTACAAACTTGTCAACAACAAAATCTTTGTATCCTACTTTTTCGTGCATGTAGGTCCATCGTTCTGCCTCAGCCATCTGTGTTTCAAATGGCTTCATTATCAGGGCTTTGTTCTTTGACGGACAAATATCTGCGCAGTTACTGCAGCCAGTACAATCATATACGCTTAACTGAATCCTGAACTTATATGCTTTAAGTGCCCCCGGAATACCCTGAATGAATTGTGTGCCGGCAGGTGCAGCTGCAGCTTCTTCCTCAGTAAGCAGGAACGGACGGATAGCTGCATGAGGACACACATATGAGCACTGGTTGCATTGTATGCACTCATTTGGCTGCCACTCAGGCACATTTACTGCTATACCTCGTTTCTCAAAAGCCGTTGTGCCTGAGGGAAATGTACCGTCTTCTCTCCCTCTGAATGCACTCACCGGCAGATCATCACCCTTCATCCTGTTGATCGGTTCTACGACCTCACGGATGAATTCCGGAATATTGCGGGTGTCTTTCTCTGCCTTAACCTTGATATCTGCCCATTCAGAAGGGATCTCAACTCTGGTAACCTTGCTGCCTTTATCAACAGCAGCATAATTCATGTTAACAACATCTTCCCCTTTCCTTCCATAGGTCTTGTATATAGCCTTTTTCATTTCAGCTTCAGCTTTCTCGTAAGGGATCACATTGGACAGCTTGAAGAATGCTGCCTGCATGATAGTATTTGTACGTGTTCCAAGCCCTATTTCTTCAGCAATGATTGTGGCATTTATTATATAGAAATTTATGCTGTTCACGGCAAGATATTTCTTCATATGATCAGGAAGCCGGTTTCTGGTTTCCTCAACATCCCAGATGGAATTAAGCAGAAATGTGCCATTATTTTTCAATCCCTTCAGCATATCGTATTTATCGAGATATGAAGGAACATGACATGCAACAAAATCAGGTGTATTGACAAGGTAAGGCGAACGGATCGGCTTGTCACCAAAACGGAGATGGGATGTTGTTACGCCACCCGATTTTTTTGAATCATAGGCAAAATAAGCCTGGCAATATTTATCAGTAGTATCTCCTATGATCTTGATTGAGTTTTTATTTGCACCCACAGTACCATCTGATCCCAGACCATAAAATTTTGCCGAGTAGGTTCCCGGAAGTGCAACATTTATTTCAGGCAGGGCAGGGAGCGAGGTAAATGTGACATCATCAGTGATACCAACGGTAAAATGATTTTTTGGTTCTTTCAGCTTCATGTTCTCATAGACCGACAGAACCATGCTTGGCGTGGTGTCTTTTGAACTGAGTCCGTAACGGCCGCCGATGATTACAGGTTTCTTCCCCCTGTCATAAAATAATTCTTTCACATCAAGGAATAGAGGTTCGCCCGGTGCTCCCGGTTCCTTGGCCCTGTCAAGGACAGTAATCATCTTTACTGATTCCGGTAAAACATTGAACAGATATTTCGATGAGAACGGGCGGTAAAGATGAACAGTGACAAGTCCGACTTTTTCACCCTTAGCTGTCATATAATCAATCACTTCTTTAGTTGTATCGGTAATTGACCCCATGGCAATAATTATATTTTCAGCATCGGGTGCGCCATAAAACGTAAATGGTTTGTAATCTCTGCCCGTAATTTTATTAATTTCTGCCATGTATGAGTTAACAATATCAGCAATCGGCTCATAGAATGGGTTTATCGCTTCCTTGGCCTGGAAAAAAATATCAGGATTCTGGGCGGTTCCTCTTGTTACGGGATGCTCCGGGTTTAAAGCATTATTACGGAATTTTTTTAATGCTTCCCAGTCAAGAATTCTCTTCAGATCATCCATCTGGAGTTCCTCGATTTTCTGAACCTCAGCTGAGGACCTGAATCCATCGAAGAAATGCAGGAAGGGGATCCTTGATTTGATTGCTGAAAGATGGGCAACACCCGCAAGGTCCATTATCTCCTGCACGCTCCCGCTTGCAAGGAGGGCAAAGCCTGTCTGCCGGGTAGCATAAACGTCGCTATGGTCACCGAAAATTGACAGAGCATGTGCGGCAACTGTACGGGCACTGACATGAAAGACTCCCGGAAGAAGCTCGGCAGCAATCTTGTACATATTGGGGATCATCAGAAGCAATCCCTGCGATGCTGTNNCCGGCTTCCGATTGCATTTCAACAACCTTTACTTCTTCTCCAAAAATGTTTTTCTGTCCGAATGCAGCCCATTCATCAATGAATTCTGCCATTGTGGATGATGGTGTAATAGGATATATGCAGGCTACCTCGCTGAACATATATGCAATATGCGATGCAGCCTGGTTGCCGTCGCATGTTATGAATTTTTTTGTTCCCATTGTGATAAATAATATTTGATTATATATGATTTTTTAAAAGAAAGTGCAAAGATACAAAAAATAGGAATTTCTTATCCTCCGTTCATAGAAACCAGAAACTCCTCATTCGACTTTGACTGCATTAACCTGTCGCGAAGGAATTCCATTGCTTCAACGGCATTCATATCAGTAAGATAATTTCGAAGAACCCATATTTTTTGAAGTATATTCTTATTAAGCAGCAGATCCTCGCGGCGTGTGCTCGAAGCAGGAATATCAATTGACGGGAAGATCCTTCTGTTTGACAATTTACGGTCGAGTTGAAGCTCCATATTACCGGTTCCTTTGAATTCCTCAAAAATCACATCATCCATTTTTGATCCTGTATCGGTAAGTGCTGTTGCCAGTATTGTAAGTGACCCCCCGTTTTCAATATTCCGGGCGGCACCAAAAAATCTTTTTGGTTTGTGAAGAGCATTTGAATCAACACCTCCGGATAATACTTTTCCGGATGCGGGAGCAGTCGTATTGAATGCTCTTGCCAACCTTGTAATTGAATCGAGAAGTATGACTACATCATGACCACACTCTACAAGCCTCTTGGCTTTCTCAAGTACAATATTTGCCACGCGGCAATGCCTTTCGGCGGGCTCATCAAAAGTAGATGCTATGACTTCTGCTTTTACATTCCTTGCCATATCGGTCACCTCCTCCGGTCTCTCATCGATAAGCAGGATCATCAGATAAACTCCGGGATGATACCTGGCTATAGCATTGGCGATCTCCTGAAGAAGGATTGTTTTGCCCGTTTTTGGCTGAGCAACTATCAATCCGCGCTGTCCTTTTCCAATAGGTGTGAACATATCAATAACCCTGACCGATAGCGATCCTTCA
This sequence comes from Bacteroidales bacterium UBA2198, assembly GCA_002328625.1. Classification (GTDB taxonomy): domain Bacteria; phylum Bacteroidota; class Bacteroidia; order Bacteroidales; family VadinHA17; genus LD21. The sequence goes on along the minus strand of DCVC01000045.1, from coordinate 5,744 downwards.
CCCGGTGTGCATAATGTGAACTTCTCATTCGGGAAGAGAGGGGTAAGGAAATCAAAAGGAACCCTGTCCCTTATGAAGTCAGGACTTCTTCCATTGATCTCATCTACTTTTATAAGTGGAAAATATTTTTCTCCTTCTTTTGGAGGACGGATAGTTCCCTTTATAGTATCACCTGTCTTAAGGCCAAACAGTTTTATCTGTGACTGAGAGACATAAATATCGTCGGGTGAGTTAAGATAATTATAATCGGCTGATCTCAGAAATCCGTAACCATCAGGCATTATTTCAAGAACCCCTGTATTATATATTATACCCTCAAATTCATAAGGCTTCTCTTTTTTCTCTTCCTTAACTGCATGAATATCAATAGCTGTGTCTTTAATAAGTGGTTCAATCGTAAAATCAGATGAAGTTATTTCAGTGACCGGTTTGATATTATCAAACAATAAATCTTCTCCATTATTTACAGGGAGAAGACTTTCAACTAAAGGCTCAGGTCTTTTTTCTTCAGTTTTAACAGGATATTCTTTATCCGGCCTTCGGGTTCTTTCTCTCCTCTCATCGTATCTTTTATCCTGTTTCCACCTGGGAACCTTTCGCTCCTCAGTGGCATGCTCAGTATTTGTGAACAGGTCTGGTCTCTCTTCCTCCTTCCTGATTTTGTCTTTTGAATCATGCAAATCTGCCTGTCGTGAATCAGTCCTTTTAAGATCGTCGGGTGAAACGGAAATAACAGATTCTACCGGACGGTTGAGAAGAGGTTTTTTTGTTCTGGGCCTTTTCCCTCTTCTTTGTCCCGGATCACGATCCTGCTGTTGCTTATCGTCAGGTAGTTGCGCTTTGTTGTTTTCTGTGGCTTCAATTGCCTGTTGATCAAGTATTTTATAGATCAGATCCTGTTTCTTAAGAGATTCTGTTCTTTTGATTTTAAGTTCCCTGGCTATATCCCTTAATTCGGGAAGAAGCTTCTTACTTAACTCAAGAATGTCGTACATAACTAATGATAAATGATTTAAAGAGAAATTATTGACTTTTGTTTTGGAAAACCGGATCAAGAATTGAAAATTGAACCGGCAGGAATATGCTACAGCTAATTCATATATCCGAAAACCGATGCAATATTAAATCAAAATTAATAAATAATATAATAAAACTTATAAAAAATGTTTTGGGGTAATATCAAATTACAGATTTGATAATCAAAATGAAAAATAGTAAACTGCAATATACCTAAATATATTTGGTTTAGCAAAAAAAAAAACTGGAATTTGAAGAATGAGAACTTTTTTTTATTAAAATTGTAATCTTAGCCTGAAACTGCCGGAAAACCCTGAATAAAGCCTGTAAATGCGTCAGCTAAAGATAACAAAACAGGTTACTAACCGTGACACCCCTTCACTGGACAAATATCTTCAGGAGATTGGACGTGTTGACCTTATTTCCCCTGAGGAAGAGGTCAATCTGGCAAGAAGGATCAAAGCTGGTGATCCTGAAGCTCTCAGAAAGCTGGTCAATGCTAACCTCCGGTTTGTTGTTTCGGTGGCCAAACAGTATCAAAACCAGGGAATGAGCCTGCCCGATCTGATCAATGAGGGAAACCTCGGTCTGATGAAGGCAGCCCAACGTTTCGATGAAACAAGAGGATTCAAATTCATCTCTTATGCAGTCTGGTGGATAAGACAGGCTATACTTCAGGCACTTGCCGAACAGGCAAGAATAGTCAGACTTCCGGTTAATAAAATTGGTTCAATAAACCGTATAAATAAAGCCTTTGCACGGCTTGAACAGGAATATGAGAGAGAACCCTCAGCCCAGGAGATTGGCGAAGTTATCGAAATGGTACCTGAGGATGTGAAAGAGGCACTGAGGACAAACGGTCGTACAATAAGTATGGATGCCCCAATTAGTTCTGAAGAAGATAACAACATGTATGACGTTATGCAGAATCCCGATACTCCCAGCCCCGATAAAAACCTGATTAAAGAATCTCTTGCATGGGAAATTGAAAGGGCCCTGAGTACTCTTTCAATACGCGAAGCAAAGGTGCTTAAACTATATTTCGGATTAGGGATGAAACATCCGTTCACACTCGAAGAAATAGGAGAAGAACTTAAGCTGACCCGGGAGCGCGTAAGACAAATAAAGGAAAAAGCGATCAAGAGAATTCAGTTCACCACACGGTGCAGAATACTTAAAACATACCTGGGATAATAGTCTGCTTTTATTTTCACTCAAAAAAATCCCGCATGAAACACCTTATATCCACCTCGTTGTTAAATGCTGATTTCGGGAATCTTGAAAGAGATGTCCTGATGGTTAATAAAACAGCAGCCGACTGGATACATCTTGATATAATGGACGGTGTTTTTGTGCCTAATATATCATTTGGTTTCCCCATCGTTGAGCATATAAAAAAAGTGGCAGGTAAACCGCTCGATGTGCATCTGATGATTGTTGATCCCGACAGGTATCTTAGTCGCTTCCACGAATCCGGAGCTGATATTCTTACTGTTCAGTACGAAGCTTGTATTCATTTGCACCGTACTGTTACCGAAATTAAAACCCTTGGCATGAAAGCAGGAGTGGCAATTAATCCTCATACCCCAGTCTCACTAATTAAAAATACACTTCCATATATCGATATGGTACTGATTATGACAGTAAATCCGGGTTTTGGAGGTCAGACTTTCATTATGGAGAGTTATAATAAGATACAAGAGCTGCGAAAAATGATTGATAAAGGCGGCTACAATGTTCTTATCCAGGTAGACGGGGGTGTTGATACAACCAATGCTGCCAGACTTGTTGAATCGGGAGTAAATGTCCTTGTAGCGGGTAATTCAATTTTTAGCTCAAAAGATCCGGTTGAAACGATTGTTAAACTAAAAAATCTTATTCATTAACTTACGACTGCAAGACTGCAAGGCTAAACAACTTTACGACTTCAACCCTTCTTCGATATAGTGTATTATCTGCTGCAACTCATTCGGGTGAAACCACCTTATCTCCTTATCCTTCGCCCACCATGTCATCTGCCTTTTCGCATACCGGCGACTGTTCCTCTTTATTAATTCAATAGCTTCCTCCTTTGATATCTTACCATCAAAAAAGTCAAAAAATTCCCTGTAGCCGACACATTTTAAAACATTTAATCCTCTGAATTCAAATAATTGTCTTGCTTCTTCCTCAAGCCCCTTTACAACCATCTCATCTACTCTCCTGTTGATAGCCTGGTAAAGTTCTGATCTGTTTGTGGCCAGGCCAACCTTTACAATACCAAAATTTCTTTCACTTGCTTCCCTTTTGAGAAAAGAGGAATAGGGAAGACCTGTGGTTTCACAAATCTCGAGGGCACGTATTATTCTCCTGGCATTTCTAAGATCAACTTTTAAGTAATGATCAGGATCAAGTAACCTTAGTGAGATTCTCAGACTTTCAATTCCTTCTTCCCTGTACTTTTTATCGTATTTTTCTCTCACTGCCGGATCGACATCCGGGATATCATCAGTTCCAGAACATACAGCATCAATGTACATTCCTGAACCGCCACTCATTATTACAATGCTTTTTCTGACGAACAGTTCCGGAAGGAGTCTGAGAACATCTCTTTCAAAAAGGTTTGAACTGTAATAATCATGGACTGAAAGGAAACCGATGAAATGATGTTTAATGGTATTTAATTGAATATCAGATGGTACAGCAGTGCCAATTTTAATCTCTCTGTAAAACTGACGTGAGTCGGATGAAATTATTTCACAGTCAAAATGGGAGGCAATCTTAATTGAAATGTCAGTCTTTCCGACTCCTGTCGGACCAAGAATGACTATCAGATTATCTTTCATCGGGATATTATCCTGCCCTCGCTATTCTTCCTCTTCGTTCAGATTGTCAATATTTTCGAAGTCAGGCAGGTTTTCGTCATCATCAGTTTTAAGGAAAAGATCATCAACTTCATCTTCATCCTCATCTTCGTCATCATCAGTTAAGACGATATTATTATAAAGCTTACGGGAACTGCTTCCGAATACAACCTGTTTCGGAGGAACACCCTTCGAATTTGTGCATGAGGGGTATTCGCGGCCATCAATCTCATTTGATTCTCCGGTGTATTCAATGAACAGGGCTCTGTCGTTGAAAAAGTCGAAAACATATAGCAGTTTCTGATTTTTCTTGAAGATAATCTCTTCAAGAACAGCCACTTCCATGGTTGACGAACCTGTTCCCATGTCAAAAAGAGTAAACTCCTCTTCTTTTTCCCAGTTGTCTGTAGCCAGATAAAATGAAGCCATCTGTGATTTATCAAACTCAAGTTCATCCTGGATCAGGTTATGAAAATCCATTAAAGTATGGGAATCGAGGAACTCAAATTCTCTTACAAACGACTCATCTTCATCTGATAACACAACAAATTTGTAAACCATAGATTCTTTTAATTCGACGGGTGCAATATAATATTTTTTATTTTACAATATTCCTGCAACTTTTTTTTTAAGGAGAAATTCTATTGTGTCAATTCCGTCGGCATAGTCCCACAAATGAGGGGACTGGGCTTTACCAAACGGTATATGACTGGTGCCGACAACACATTGTATCTTTTCTTTCAGGATTTCGGTTTGCTGTAAAACGTATTCCGGAGATTCATAATGCTCATAATACAAAACGGCCACAGGAGACGATAATCCTGTATTCTCAGTCATAAGAAGATATCCTGTGTCAGTAAAGTTCTCCCTGTTGACCATTAAAATAGCTTTCCTGAAATCGTAGTTGTTTGCATATTTGGAATGGTTAATTATGTCTGAGAATGCATTCCATCTGGAATTCAGTATACTAATATCATACCCTGCCGGGATATATATTTTGGAAACACTCCTGCATCCAAGGCCAAAATATGAGAAAATGTCAATACCCAGATCATGTATTTGACTTTCACTTTCCGTCCCATCTATAATTGCTATACTATTACGATTTTTCCTGATGATGTTGGGGTATTTGCCAAAATAGTATTCAAAATATCTGGAAGTGTTGTCGCTTCCGGTTGCAATAATTGCATTAATACCTGCTAATGTCTTGTCAGTAAAAAATATATGCTTTTTAAACCCGGGGTTGATGTTGCATAGCAGATCAGAAATAAAAACTATCAGGTCAGGGTCTTTGGAACTGGTTTTGGCAATCAGGTTATTCCCCGTGATGAGAACCGAAATAAAATCGTGAAAGCCTGCCAGCGGAATGTTCCCGGCCATGACTATTCCTACATTAAGAGGTTCCGGTTGATTCTCAAGACCAGGATAAGAGGAACACCATTTAGCTATATTATCATTTGTAAGTTCTTCTGCAATTGACCGGACTGACATTCTGACATTACCAGGGGTAAACCAGGAGTTTTTATACTGCTGGTTGTCAATAAGCCTCTTCAGAGAGTCAGAATGTAAATCATCCTTCCCTTCAAGGCTCTCCCTGAGAATTTCACCGAGTTTTGAAAACGATTCTATTCTTTCAGATAAATTCATCTGTAAATTTGAATTGAGGATGTAAAAGTACTTAAATGAATTATAGTAGTGACACACTTATCGGTTAATATAATTTCATTATGTAATAACTATTTAAAATCACCTCGCTTAACAAAATGATAAGCAACGTCTTTAGCTCCCTTTTTGCCTGGGAGAAGAATCCCGATGGCGACAGCTATCGGGTGAGGGGATTAGTAAAGAATAAAAAAACTGATCATTTTATGTGATCAGTTTCTT
>DCVC01000273.1 GCA_002328625.1 Bacteroidales bacterium UBA2198 | reverse complement strand
CTCCCGAAGATTTTGCCTTTTCCAAGGTTGTATCCTTTTCAATAGCGATTGGAATTTCTTCAATATTACTTTTTTGGTTTTATATTTTTCAAATTAGTAATAATAAGAAATAAAACTAGTTCCACATGTATCTGAACTATAATTAATTATATGTGCATAACACCAATAGATATTTAAGATCTTTTTATAAAACAGATTAATATTGCTTAAAAACTAATAATGAATAAAATGAACCGGAGAAAATTTATTAATGCATCAGCAATGACAAGTGCCGGACTTATTGTCGGTCCTCTAATGGAGGGAGAAGATTCGATCTTCAATTCGGCTGAAACTAATAATTCAAATGTAAATCTAACTGAGAAAACTATTGAATTCCCGGCCAGGCAGATCCCTGTAGTACTTGAAACTGATGTTGTTGTGATCGGTGGCGGACCAGCTGGCTTCGGTGCAGCGATGAGAGCAGCAAGATCCGGGATAAGTACACTATTAATTGAAAGATTTGGTGGTCCGGGAGGTGCGGCAACAAGCGGTTATATGTGTGTAACCGGTCAAGGTTCTTCGTTCCCGCTCCATACAGAATGGGTAGAAGGATTACGGAAGGAAGGTTGGCTCTTCGATGCATGGAAAGCATATCCCCAATTGGAAAACAACGTTCTTGTCCATCAATCTGGCAGAAATAGTTTCTATCCGGATGATGGTGCATACGTAATGAATGAAATGTTAGAAAAGGCCAAAGTTAAAATGTTGTACCGGACTTCATTTGTCGATACCATTCTCAAATCAAGCACAACTGGAGATAACAGTATCGAGGCAATAGTTGTGGAAAATGCCTCAGGATTGCAGGCAATAAAAGGTAAGATATACATCGACTCAACAGGAATAGCAGATGTTGTGGCAAGATCTGGTTCTCCTTACATCAGTGCAGGCAATGGCAAAGGACATCCCGTTCCATTCTCATTAATGTATCGTGTAAGTGGAGTAGATTATGAGAAATTATTTGAATACCAGAAAACAGATCCGGCTTTATGGACAGCAATTGCAAAAGCAAGAGCTGCAGGGGATATTCCTGACGAGCTTTATATGCCTTATAAATATGAAATAGGTGGTGGCTGGGGTGGATATCGTGGATGTCCTCAACTTAATATGTGCGCAATCAGAGGTAACGGGGAAATGCTTGTCTGGAGTTTTCCACCAAGTGATTGGGGATTGAATGCAGCAGAGAATGGTATTGATGCAAGTCGTGGGGAAATATTAATGAGAAAGTTAAATATTGCTGAGGTGAAATTCCTGAAAAAATATATTCCTGGTTTTGAAAATGCGTATTTATCAGGTATGGCACCTTATATGGCAATCCGCGAAGGAAGACATCCCCAGGGAGAATATGTTTTGTCCTGGGATGATGTTATTAATGAAAGGAAGTTCCCTGATGCAGTGCTTAGGAAAGGCTCGGGAGATATTATGGATTGGGGAGAAGACATGGTAAGGCGTCCTAACGAAAAAGGAGAGATGATCTGGAAAAAACCACCCAGAAAGGACAAGAAAAATTACACTGTTGATATCCCTTTCAGAGCCTTTCTGCCTAAGAAGATTAACAATCTGTTATTAGCCGGGGAATGTCTGTCAAGTACCTATGAGATGTTTTACATAAGACGACTAATCCCCTGGTGTATGAGAACAGGTGAGGTCGCTGGAACTGCGGCAGCAATTGCTGTAAAACAGGGTATAAATGCGAAAGAAATTAAATGGACATCGGGATATTTTTCAGATCCCATATCCTGACAAAAACCTGATTCTGTTCACTTACAAAAATATTAATTAAAAATCTGATGGAAAAGACAGAACGGAAAGCCATGATTACTTTAAAAGAATAAATTTTGAACAGAATACTTAATGGATGTATTGATCTGTAATTAACATGATTTAAAAAGAAAGGAGGCCATCTTTCTATGACAGCCTCCTTTCATAACTTATCTTTTAATCATCAATCTTTAACACATCTTATAGATTTTCCTGCGGTTCTTGTCGTAGAATTCTTATAAACATCATTATGACTACCCTCCAAGAGCCTATAGATTCCTTTAGAGTCTATCTCGTCAGAGGTCCAAAAATAGCCAAGAGTACCAGCGAGATAAAATTCTCCATTAAGGAAGTATCTATACCCTCCTGGAAGGGCTGAAAATCCGCTTAAGTTGGTACCATTTCCTCCAGCATCCCAACCGGTTGTTTTCTTCATCTTTGCTCCCTCGTCAGTACCTCTCCATTCCCATGAATAAGCCTGCTCACTAGTCATTCCCAAGAACATTTCTAGTGTTTCAAATTCTGCATCTGTGGGAACATGCCAGTCTGTTGGGCATAGATTATCTGTATTAGCTGCGTAATAGTTATATAATGCTCCGTATGTGGCCTTATTGGATATATCATTATTGTACCAGCAATAGGCAGGGGTCGTAAGAGTACTCCACGTTGTATTATCAGTTATATTAGGAATAGATGTGTCATTATTGTATTTGGTGGTTTTAAGATTTTCTGCCATCCACCATTGGTTTCCTATTCTAACTGTAACATAAATATTACCTTCTATATCAGTAAGCGAGCCTATTTCCGGATTAGTTCTGAAACTTAACTGATTCCCATATGCTGTTCCTGCACTATTGGTGGCATATGCACGCACATAGTATGTCGTCGCTGCTGTTAATCCACTGATATTGCTGACAAAATTGCCGGTACCAGTACCATCAGTCGTGAATGAATCTCCAATTGTAGGATTAGTAGCGGTACTCCAACAAACTCCACGTGCTGTTACTGTGCCACCACCAGATGAAGTTATATTTCCTCCTGATACAGCAGTTGTTGAAGTTATTGAAGTAACTACTGTTGTAGTTAGAGTTGCCAATGCAACAGGACTAGTAGTGAATGTCACCTGATTGCCATAGGCAGTACCAGCGCTGTTTGTTGCGTAAGCCCTAACATAATAATTAGTGCCAGGTGTTAAGCCAGTCAAATTAGCTGTAAAAACACCATTTCCGGAACCACTTGCCACGTGTGATCCTGCTATTGTAGGATTTGCTGCTGTTCCCCAGCAAATTCCTCTTTCTGTAACTGCAGCACCTCCGTTAGCTGTTACATTACCTCCCGATGTAGCTGAAGTCTGAGTTATGGCTGAAACTGCTGCTGTAGTCAAAGTAGGAAGTGTTGCCAGTGTCGTAAAAGTCAGATCATTTCCATAGGCTGTTCCTATGCTATTAGTAGCATAAGCTCTTACATGATATGTTGTTCCTGGCTGCAATCCAGTAATTGAACTTGTGAAAGTCCCTATGCCTGCACCATCACTGGTCTTATCATTGCTTATGGTTGGATCGGCTGTGGTTGCCCAACATACTCCACGTGCAGTAATTGCAGCTCCTCCATCAGAAGTAATGTTTCCTCCTGTTGTTGCCGAATTGATCGTTACTCCGGTAACTGCAGTGGTTGTCAAAGTTGCACTGACTGCAGTGGTAGTGAAAGTTACATCGTTTCCATAGGCTGTGCCTGCACTGTTTGTAGCATATGCTCTTACATGATATGTGGTTCCGGGTTGCAATCCAGTCATGTTACTCACAAAGCTTCCCGTTCCTGTGGCATCAGAAGTTTTGTCGTTTGTAATTGTAGGATTTGCAGTTAATGCCCAGCAGACTCCTCGTGCTGTAATAGATCCTCCCCCGTCAGCAGTAATATTTCCACCCGAAACTGCTGTTGTCGAAGTAACAGATGTGACAGCAGCTGTTGACAGAGTGGCAAGAACAATTGGGCTTGAGGTAAACGTAACTTCATTACCATATGCAGTACCCACACTATTGGTGGCATAAGCTCTTACATAATAAGTAGTATTAGGGGTTAGACCTGTAAGACTGCTTGTAAAACTACCAACTCCTGTACCATCGGTGGTATGAGGCCCTGATACTGTAGGGTTGGTTGCAGTTCCCCAACATACGCCTCTCGCAGTTACCTCTTCACCACCATCTGCAGTTACATTCCCACCAGATGTTGCCGTGCTGACTGTAATTGCAGTAACTGCCGTAGTAGTCACAGTTGGTATCTCCGGCTTCTTTTTACAACCATGGATTAATGGAATCCAGGAAATAAAACAAACTATTAGCAAAAGATTTAATGCTTTTTTCATAACAAATTTATTAATGGTTAGAATCTAAAAACGAATTTATATTATTTTTATTTTAAACAGATTAATTATTCACTGAATTATACATCAAATTTAGGAATTCCTAAGGTAAATTAAAATAAAGCTATATTCTATTAATCAACAGTCTGCATTCGTTAATAACAAATTATACAGTGAACAGATGAACTTATGGCTAGAAGTAATTCTTTAAACATCTAATATATTTACCACCCTTCCTGGAAGTGGCACCCCTGAAAATACCATTATTGCTACTATCTAATCGACGATAAAAGGATTCTGAATCGATTTCTGTTGAACTCCACCAATATGTTATATCTCCAATATTGTTAAATGAACCATTTCGAGCAAAACGGTAACCACCAGGAAGAGCTGAAAAGCCACTAGTATTAGTGCCATTTCCTCCACCATCCCATCCAACTTGAGATTTCATTTGAGTTCCTTCATTGGTACCTCGCCACTCCCATAAATCAGTCTGATCTGGTGGCATCCCAAGATATAGTTCTAATGCTATAAATTCATTATCAGATGGCACATGCCAACCAGCAGGACATAGTTTACCTGTTTCTACTGTATACCAATTGTACATAGCACCGTATAAATCTTTATATGAGATATCATTTAATACCCAGCAATAAGCGGGATCGATCAGATTGCTCCAAATAATATCATCAGTAATGAGAGGTATTGGTAAGTTATCATTAAAACGTGTGGTTTTAAGGTTTTCAGCCATCCATAATTGAGTACCAATAACTACGGTTTTATAAATATTACCTTCAATATCAGATATTGATGTGGAAATCTTCAACTCGTTACCATAGGCAGTTCCTGCACTATTGGTAGCATATGCCCGGATATAGTAAATTGAACCTGTTGTCAGACCAGTAAGGCTACTGGCAAAGTTACCGGTTCCTGTTCCATTTGTCGTATGTGATCCTGAAATTGTTGGATGCGTGCTTATTCCCCAGCAAACACCCCGTGCTGTTATAGTGCCCCCACCATCTGAAGTTATATTGCCTCCTGATGCTGCTGTTGTTGATGTTATTGAAGTTACTGCAATTGTTGTAAGTGATGCTAATGCAACTGAACTAGTTGAAAATGTTATCTGGTTACCGTAAGCTGTACCAACACTATTTATCGCATATGCTCTTACATAATAGGTTGTAGCAGGAATTAAACCTGATATATTAACTGTAAAAGCTCCATTGCCTGAACCGTTTGCAAAATATGATCCGGCTGTTGTAGGATTAGGATTGGTTCCCCAACATACTCCCTTTTCTATAACTGAGGAGCCACCATTAGCCGTTACGTTGCCACCCAAAGTTGCAGAGGTCTGAGATATGCCTGTTGCTGCTGCTGTAGTCACTGTCGCAAGTGCCGCTGCTGTTGTGAAAGTTACATCATTGCCATAAGATGTGCCTATAATATTTATAGCATAAGCTCTTACATGGTATGTTGTCCCTGGTTGCAATGCGGTAATATTACTTGTGAAACTTCCTGTTCCCGTTTCATCACTAGTTTTGCTATTGCTGATTGTTGGATCGGCTGTAGTTGTCCAACAGACTCCCCTGGCCGTTATTGGAGAACCACCGTCAGAGGTAATAATCCCACCTGATTTTGCAGTTGTTGATGTTATATCTGAAACTGCAGTAGTGGTTACAGCAGGATTTATTGAGGTTGTTGTAAAAGATAGTTCGTTTCCATATGCTGTGCCTGCACTATTGGTGGCATATGAACGGACATAGTAGGTTGTTCCGGGCTGAAGGTTTGTAAGATTACTCACAAATGAACCAGTACCTGCACCATCAGTAGTTACTGAATTCGCCGTGGTGGGATTTGTACTTGTATTCCAGCATAGCCCCCTTGCTGTTATATCACCTCCGCCATCATCAGTAATATTTCCTCCTGATACAGCAGATGAAAAAGTTATTGATGTAATCGGTGTTGTTGTTAAGGTCGCTGTTAAGACGGGACTTGTACTAAAAGATATTTCATTGCCATATCCGGTACCGGCACTGTTGGTACCATAAGCTCTAATAAAATATAATGTGTTGGGCAGCAATCCGTTAACATCACTTACAAAGCTGCCCGTGCCTTTGCCGTCAATCGTATGCGATCCGGCAACAGTGGGATTTGAAGAGGTAGCCCAGCACACACCCCTTGCAGTAACCTCTGCACCGCCATCCGCTGTGATTACACCTCCGCTTGTAACAGATTTAGTTGTAATATTCGTACCTGAACTGGTAGTAATTATTGGTATTTCTGGCTTTTTCCTGCAACTATTGAGTGATAAAGCACCTGCTAAAAAGCATACCGTAATTATCAAACTGGGTATTTTATTCATATTGAAACCTGCTTATTATGGGTAAAAAAATATTCGATAAGAAATTTAACCACATTGGTGTGGTTAATAACGTTTGAGTATAATATTTAATATCTGTAATCAATAAATTCTGAAAGAAATCTTAATAATTAAGCAAATTAAGATTAGCATTCCGGTCTATGCAAGTTAATTTTGATTAGTTGCATAAAACTGATGACGAATGCTTATTTTATTGTATTGAGATTATAAATGTGAGCCCTGTCAATCTCTTACACATCGGGCAGAACCTCCATATTTCTTTACCCTGAAAGCCCGGAATAATCTGCTTTCATTATTATTTATATTACGGTACCATGCTTCCGGGGTAGTATATGATGTTGATGTCCACCAGTAACCGGTGCTTCTTAAATTATCAAAAACCCCATTATCAGTACGATATCCGCCCGGCAGTGCTGTAAAATCGCTCTCGTTTGTTGCTCCCGTGTTAGGTGACAGCCAATGTGTTGTCCCTGTTTCTTTCAATTTGCCGCCGGCTTCATTTTGTCCGCCAAGATAATTGGCAAGTGTTATCCAGTCCTCATCGGTTGAAACATGCCATCCTGAAGGACAAAGGTTCCCGGCATTGATCGTGTACCAGTTATAAAGTGCTCCATATGTGTCTTTATATGCTGACATGTCGTTATCATACCAGCAATAACCGGGTGTTGTAAGTGCACTCCAGGCTGAAGTACCTGTAACTAAAGGAATAGAAGTGCCATTTATGTATCTTGTGGTTTTCAGGTTCTCTTTGGTCCATAACTGGCTGCCAATCCTTATAACATGATAATCATTTCCGTCATAATCCTTGACAGTTACAGGATCCGTTCTGAAAGTCCTGTCCTCCCCATAGGAAGTACCTGCACTGTTTGTTGCATAAGCTCTGACATGATATTGTGTGTTGGGTGTCAAACCTGTCATGTTACTCTGGAATATTCCCGTACCTGAACCATCTTCTGTTTTACTGCCTGCGATAGTCGGATTTACTGAAGTGCCCCAACAAACCCCGCGTGCTGTAACAAATGCTCCTCCATCAGCCGTAACTTCACCTCCCCCTGAAGCGGTTGTTGTTGATGTGGGATTGATCACTGAAGTTGTAACTGTAGGTAAAACAGGACTCGTAACAAACCATATCTCCTGACCATAAGAAGTCCCAATATTGTTCGTTGCATATGCTCTGACATAATACCTTGTGTTGCCTGTTAATCCCGTAATATTGCTGGTAAAATTCCCAGTCCCTGTACCATCTGTGGTTTTGCTGTCACTGACCGTAGGATTTATGTTTTTGCTCCAGCAAACACCTCTGGCAGTAACCTGACTTCCCCCGTCAGATGGAATATTACCGCCCGATACAGCTGTTGTCTGTGTAATGTTCGAAATTATGGTAGTAGTAATTGTTGGAGTAGTAATCTGGCTTGTAGTAAAAGTAACCTCACTCCCGTATGCAGTGCCAACAATATTGGTTGCATAAGCTCTTACATAATATAAAGTATTGGGACTCAATTGAGTAATTTTGCTTGTAAAAACCCCTTCCCCATAACCATCTGTAGTCCTCGGATCTTCAATATCGGGCCTCCTTTTTGTACTCCAGCATACTCCCCGGACAAAAAGATCAGTATTTCCATCATGTGTAACCTCTCCTCCTCCTGTTGCTGCAGTTGTTTCAATATCTGTTACAGGAGCAGTTCTAACAGAGGGCAACTTCTCCCTTTCACAACTGACATTATATATTGAGACTAATACTAAAAGGAAATATTTCAAAATATTAAACTTTTTCACGGTTATCAGGGATTGTGTTTATTTATTGATTCCAGAACTC
>DCVC01000255.1 GCA_002328625.1 Bacteroidales bacterium UBA2198 | reverse complement strand
ATTAATACCCTGCTTGTAATTCTGCTGAACCTCGATATATCCACAATACGCTTTAGATTCATCCCTTAAACTACATCTTTATTACCTAAACGGAAAAATATATATTATAATCTGTAAATACCATAATATTTCTTTTCATGCTTTTAATAGCAGTTTTTTTAATGCTACGGATGTTTTATATTGCAAAAAAATGTTCATAATATGAAGAATACTTTTTGTATTGGCTCCAACCACCTGATTCTCCGGATAATCCCATTATTATTCTTTATTTTGTTAACAATTTCAGCTCAATCCCAGAACCTTTTTAACGTCAATCTTAGTGACAGCTCAGGATTAGGTACGAACAGTATGACATTGTCTGACAGCACCACCTGTTTATTTATACGAAATAAACCTTTGTTTTGTTTTCTTCTTAATGATAAATACTACTCTTCCTCTGATGTTAATGCAAAATTAGAAGGAAACCAGTATTCTCTTTTTTATGAAAACAAATTAAAAGTAACTTTCAGTGTAACTGATTTCTCTTCAAAATATTGGGCAGGAGAGTGCTTTTTTGAGAATATTTCGGCTGATACATTGTTTTTAAGTAATGTAGTTCCTTTTGGCACAAGCAGCGAATCAGTTTATATTACCGGGTATGGACCATGGGACCTGGCCAGAGCACGACTGTTCCGTCCAGGATTTACACCGGTAAGAGTGATTCTGCCTGATAACGCCTGGGAAATGGGATACTCTTCTTTCCGTGTCAATAGTGAATTTTCAATATGTGCAATTGCCAGGAGGCAAACCACTGAAGGCGGACAGAAACAAAGGTATAACACAATTTTACCTCCCGGCGCAAGGGTGAAATATTCAATATATGCCGATGTATTTAAGGGAGAATGGCAGAATGGACTCCGTTTAATGTTCAGAGACAGGTATTTATATGATCTTGAGACTTTTGATAATACTCTTTATGAAAGGCCAGATCTTGCCTGGATAAAGGAGAGTTACCTTATTGTACTGCAGATGGCCTGGGATAAGGATTTTTATGACAGGCTTGCAGGTAAGTACACTTTCCCGGAGGTTATCAAAAACGGGATTGCACGTTTCGGACATGTTGACGTTTACGGCATCTGGCCAACCTGGCCGCGGCTCGGTCTCGATCAACGCAACCAGTGGGATATGTATCGGGATCTCCCCGGAGGTAATACTCAACTCAGAAATTTCGTAAGAATGTCCCGTCAGTCCGGAACAAAATTCTTTATTGCATATAACCCGTGGGATAAAAGCACCCGGAACGAGGATCATTATAAAGGTATGGCACAGCTGATAAGTGAAACAGAAGCTGATGGCGTAGTCCTGGATACCCGGGGCAGCTCAAGTTTTGAATTGCAGGCAGCAGCTGATAGTGTCCGGAAAGGTGTTGTTATGTATTCCGAAGGCATGGCAGTGATAAAAGATATGCCAGGCATTATCTCCGGCCGTGTTCATAATGCCATTTATTATAGCCCCGAACTGAATCTGAATAAGTTAATTAAACCTGATTTTTCCATTTTCAGGGTCTGTGATATAGGCGAAGATTTAGTTCACAGGGAAATTGCGATAGCATTCTTTAATGGTTATGGTACAGAACTCAATATGTTCAGACCCGGAGGGAGAGATGAAAACTATAATACTGATCTTGAATATCTTGCGAATACTACCTTCATCCTCAGACAAAATAATGATGCATTCCGTGATAAAGACTGGACCCCGCTCATCGAAACTGCACTTGATAATGTTTTCGTTAATCAATGGAAGGCAGGTGATAAAACTATCTATACAATCTTGAATATGAGGTCCGAAGGTATTGATAGCAAGTTATTTAAAGTAGATATTGATACCGGGAAACATTATGTTTCACTCTGGAACCATGAGAATGTTGAAACGATAGCCTCAGATGGAAATTCTTTCATCCCTGTCAGAATGCAAGGTTGGCCAATATCGTACTCGGGAACAAGGAAAGAAGGCTCAATCGACTGCATTGCAGAGTTACCTGAAATACTCAGGACTTCATTGAAAGGGGATTCGATTAGCATTAACAGGCCGGAAAAGGGTAAAATACTGATCTGGAAGGGTAATCCTTCATATCAGAATATTTCAAGGGAATTGAAAACAATAAGTGATACCGTTGTCAGTGTTAAAGATCTTTTCGGACACTATGAGGGGAAGATAGTAATTCAACTAATTGAAAACAAGAAGCTGATCGATGAAAATGTCTTATTGTTAAAAGGAGGAAAACCCTGGCTTGTAAGCAAAGTTGTCCCGACTGCAAGAGCTTTGAATGTCCCTCCTGAAATGGTCCTGGTACCAGGAACCAATTTCTCATTCAATGTTACAACCGATGAAGATTTCATTCCTTATCCTGAAGTAAGCGGCATTTCAGTCAGAGTTGACAGTTTTCTTATTGATAAATTTCCTGTTACCAATGCACAGTACCATGAATTTCTGATAAATTCAGGTTACAGGCCTGCTGATACTGTAAAATACCTTCGCCACTGGCAATCGGGCATTTATAAACAGGGCCAGGATAAATATCCGGTTGTCTATTTAAGCCATGAAGATATGATGGCTTATGCAAAATGGGCCGGTAAAAGACTTCCAACCCAGGCTGAATGGCAGCTTGCAGCCCAGGGGCCGGATAAACGCAAATGGCCGTGGGGAAATGACTTTCATGGGACTTTCTGTAATAATGCCTTTGACAGACCAACCCCGGTCGATGCCTTTTTTAAAGGCCAGAGCCCATATGGGGTAATGGACATGGTAGGGAATGTATGGCAGATGACTAATGATATGTACTTTAACGGAACATATTACTTTATGATCATCAGAGGTGGTAGCTTTTACAATCCCGATTCAAGCTGGTGGTACATAAAAGGAGGTCCACAGCCGCTTGACAGAACACAAATTATGCTTCTGGTCTCACCAGGATTCGACAGATGCTCTACAGTGGGATTCAGATGCGTCAAAGATATCGACAGAACGAATTTTAAAACCAGAAGATAAACTCCTGCATTATACTTTCAGTTTTTTTTCAATTTCATTTATCTGATTTCTGAAATGTTTGTCTGTGTCAATCAGATTGTTCACGGTTTTGCATGCATGTAAAACCGTGGCATGGTCTTTACCTCCGATATGAGATCCGATGCTTGCTAACGATGCTTTAGTAAGGCTTTTTGAGAAATACATTGATACCTGCCTGGCCTGAACTATCTCCCTTTTTCTTGTTTTTCCCTGGATCAGGTCTATTGGGATCTTATAATAATCACAAACAATCTTCTGAATATATTCTATGGTGATCTCCCGCCTCGATGTACTAATAAGCTTCTCAACCATCTGTTTTGCAAGGTCAAGAGTAATCTCCTTCCTGTTGAGTGTTGACTGTGCATAAAGAGATATAAGTACCGCCTCAAGTTCTCTAATGTTGTTGGAGATATTGGCTGCAAGATATTCGAATATTTCTTCAGGCAATTCGATACCGTCGTTATATGCCTTTTTCTTAAGAATAGCAAGTCTCGTCTCATAGTCAGGTCTCTGCAGGTCAGCCTGAAGCCCCCATTTAAATCTCGACAGAAGCCTCTGCTCCATACCCTGTAGTTCCACTGGTGGACGATCACATGTCAGTATAAGCTGCTTGCCTGATTGGTGAATGTGATTAAAAATATGGAAAAAGGTATCCTGGGTTTTTTCCTTACCTGCAAACTCATGAACATCATCAAGAATAAGAACATCAATCATCTGGTAGAAATGGAGAAAATCGTTCTTATTATTATTTCTTACAGATTCTACAAACTGAGTCTGGAATTTATTTGCATTAACATAGAGGACAATCTTATCGGGATGAGTCTCTTTTACAAGTATTCCAATTGCCTGGGCAAGGTGGGTTTTTCCCAGCCCCGAGTCACCATAAATCATCAGAGGATTAAATGCAGTTCCTCCCGGATTATTACCTACTGCAATACCAGCCGATCTTGCCAGCCGGTTGCATTCACCCTCAACATAGTTGTTGAAATTATAATCGGGATTAAGCTTTGGATCAAAGTGTACTTTTTTAATACCCGGTATGACAAAAGGATTTTTAATTGATGGTTGTGTTACATCAAATGGTACCTGAACCGGTTTATTATTAAGATCTGTTTTATTTCTTGAAGGGTACCTTACAGTATATGGNNGCATCTGTCCCAATTTCTCTCCTCAGAGTCTTTCTGAGAATATCAATATACTGCTCTTCAAGGTATTCATAAAAAAACGGACTTGGAACCTGAATGGTAAGAACATTATTTTCAAGCTTCAGTGGTATAATCGGCTCAAACCATGTCTTGTAACTGACAGATGGAATAATATCTTTTATTATCTGCAGACAATTATTCCAAACGTCAATATGGGTTTTGTTCATTTAGGCTGGATGTTTTAAAAATTAAGGTCTCAAGTCGCGCTGATTCAAGTAGCAATATTTGTAAAAAAAAAAATTAAAAAAAAAATTTTTTTTACTTGACTTTTTCAAAAATATTATATGTTTTTAACCATCAGTAACTTATAAAAAAAAATATTTTTAATAATATTAATAAATTGAAATTCAATAATTTAAAGTATAACAATAGAGTTTGTATGTGTATTACAATCCGTTATATATTCCTGCTCAAAATTCAACAAAACCTTATCAAAACAATGACTATTTTGCCATTGATTATGTTTGCGAAATTAATAGTAAGATAATCAAAATTTTAGAAAAATCCTAATCGGATGGGATATTTTTTTTGCCAAAAAGTGAAAAGTGAACATACCTTTTAGGATTGGCTTTCATATCCTGTAAAAGCTGATTAAGACTTCCGAGGCTGTTGCTTAAATTTGTGTAGAGTGAATCATTTGTCATCAGTTTGCCTGCAGTCCCTTTTCCATTATTCAAATTTTCAATAAGTACCGAGGCGTTCTCTAGACTGTTTTTCAGACTTTGTACGGATTGGTAAATGTCAACGGCAGCAAGGGTATCGGTTACAGATTCGAGATTACTCAGGGTCCCGCTTATCTTATCTGAGTTATCTGCAAGCATCTGTGAGAACCTGTTAATATTATCGAGGGTTGTTTTAAGCTCAG
>DCVC01000143.1 GCA_002328625.1 Bacteroidales bacterium UBA2198 | reverse complement strand
TCAGGTTGATATTCATTACCCTGTCGTAGCTCTCTTCGCTCATTTCAAGGACATCTTTTCTCTCAAGGGGAGCTACACCCGCATTATTAACCAGAATATCTATCCTGCCGTATCTTTCAAGGATATTTGTTACGACTTCTTTCTGGCATTTTGTACAGGAAATATCCATACCTATGGGGAAAAACTCACCTCCGAGTTTTACTACTGCAGTGGCAAGTATTTCCATACCCTCGCTGTCAACTGAACGGGCAATTGCTGCTATATCATACCCTTCTGCTGCCAGTGCTATAGCTACCGACCTGCCTATCCCTCTGCTGGCGCCTGTAATAACTGCTACAGGTTTCCCGTTCATGCTGAAGAGTTTTATCAGGTATTAGAGTAATTCGCCGGTAAAGGTAATAATTTGACGGATTTGTTCAACTTTACATTAAATTATCTTGTAGAAAATCTTTCCAGACCTTTTCAAACCACAGATTCTGAACCGGAATTTCCCTGACCCCGACTGATTTAAACCTTACTCTTCCTTTTCTGTAATATAATTCAAGTATATTCTTTTCAATGTCACGATCGTACTGACACAGGTTAATTTCAGTATCTTCAGTATTGACAATATCTGCCTGACTCCTTTCAGAAACAATATAGGATCCTCTGCTGCGTCCACCTTTACTGATGTATTCAGAAATAGCTTTCAGGTAGATATAATGGATCAGACAATGATCGGCAAGCATAAAACAGCCGGCGAGCTCCTTCACTGATGCTGCACCTGTCGTATCTTTGATTTTTTTCAGCATTGAAAGGGCTTCAGAGGTGGCCATCTCCACTTCATTCCCTATCCTTAGTATAGTTCCTGCAGCTGACATCCTCTTCCTGATTTCTGAAAAATATTGCGCGTTCTTCCCGCTTATTCCTGAAGAAAGCCAGTGATCAGCGACAGCAAGTTCCTCTTTTATCTGTTCTCCGGCAACCGCCAGGAATTCATTCCTTCCGGGTGTTTCAGCATTGTATTTCCCGGTAATATATTGTGCAGCACGATAACTTCCTACCTGACCTGCATTCAGAGCCGATCCGCCCGGTCTGTAAACGCCGTGTGAACCATTAACCTCACCAACGGGAAACAAGTGTTTAAGGTTTGATTCCCACCAAATGTTACCCTTTAAACCGCCGTTATTATGTTGTGCACATACAGCTACCTGCAGAGGTTCCCGTGAAAGGTTGATGCCATGCTCGAGATATAGATTAAAAGCAGGATTGTTCATTGCTTTAAGCCTTTCAAAAGGGACAGGTTTAATGGCATCAGAACTTACAAGGTAATGGTTAACATCGGGATCGAGTTTATCCGGCTTAAATGAATCATCATTTCCCCATGAAGGATTTTTTCTGAAATCAATATAAACTCTCCGTCCTTTTACAGCAGTTTCTCTAAAAACAAGCAGATCAATAAGTGAAGAACCATGGTTTGATATTTTCCGCGGATCAAAGGGCCACTGATAACCCTTCAAAAATATTCCCTTCGTTAATGCTGTATAATCTGGGAAATATCCATTTAAAAATTCTTTTTCATCGTTTCCATCCGCATCCGTAGAAATATATCTGGGTATAACCTGCTGATAGCTTCCCGAAAGGTTCCACCTGAACTTTATCGATGCGATCCCGAATTGTGATTCTGTCAGATTTTGTGCGGCTGCACCGGCTTTGAAAGCCATACCTGTCGAGCCTGCCTGCGATGCTGGATAAACACTTGATTCATAAATACCTGCAGGGCCACCTGTTCCAAGAATAATGTTGACGGAATTTATCAGAACAAAAGAATTGTGGGGTTCTCTCTCTTTCACATTAATTGCCAGGGCTCCTGTAACTTTTAATCTTCCTTCATCAGTTAATAATGCAATTACCTGGTGATTATCAAGTATTTGTATTTTTCTTTGTTTTACCTGTTGGGCCAGTGAGTTAAACATCATTCTTGATGTGTAAGGACCCGCTGATGTTGCTCTTGCATGTGGATCGTTATCTGTTTTGTATCCGGGATATGTTCCGAATTTATCGTGAGGAAAAGGAACACCAAGTATTACCAGATTCATGAAAGCCCGGACAGAGCCCTGTGCTTCACACAATGCAATATCCCCATGCATGCATCTCCCGTTGAACAGGTCTTTTGCCATATCCATTACTGAATCTGATCTTGCTCCCGCAATAGAAAGCTTGTAATAGGTCTGTTTATCTGATCCTGCATTATGTGAGGTACCGCCTTTCCATTTTGAAGTCGCAATAAGTATATCTTTCTGACCAAGGGCGTGAAGGCTTAATGCAGCATTCAATGAAGCAGCTCCGCTGCCGATCACCAGGGTGTTAATACTAAAATACCTGATATTGAATTTATCTATAACAATCTTTTCACTTTCCATCTGCAATCATCTGTTTCAGTTCATAACCATAAATTTCCTTATCACGGATAACGCATCCTCCGGGCCTTAAATTCCTGATAAGCCTTGTGCATCCGGAACAAGTGATGCAAACTTTTGAAGGATCGGCCTTTCCTGTATTAATAAGATCAAAAGGCATCGATGGATATGCAAATGAGCCTCTTCCAAATCCTGTAAAACATGCATCGCCGGCTTTAATTACAGCTGCTCCAACATTAGGAGCAAATTGCCTGAGATAAGAATATGCTGATCCGATAAAGAATATTTCCGGAAATCCTTTCTGGAAGAGTGAGGTTCCGTTTATCATTCTCATGACACCCTCAAGAGGATGTTCTTCAGGAACCATCTGACCGGGAAGAGGATTATCGAATGGCCTCGACACATAAGGATTATAATAGGGGCTTCCCATGCTTATATTGATAAGCCTTAATCCGCGTATTTTCAGTTTTTCAACAAGAATTAACGGCTCTGTAAAATCGAGATTCCCATTTTCATCAACACCAAAACCCTCCGGATAAAGATCTGAAATGTTTAATCTGGATGTAACAAAGCCGTCATGTGTTTCATCTTTTATTCTGTCAAATGTTTCAAGCATGAACCTGAACCTTTTATCAGGATCCTCGCCTCCAAAAATACTGTTCTGCCTTTTCCTGGCTGCCAGCAATTCTATTATAAGGTATCCGTGGCAGGCTTTCAGGTCGATAGCGTTAAAACCGGAACGGACTGCCAGTTTTGATGCCTGCACATACTCATCCTGAACTCTTTTCAGATCATCATCAGTAAGAACATAGGGCTTAGTTTTGTCAAGGAGAGGGTTTGGTGATGCCACCTGCGGCTTTGCTATACCTTCCGGTTTGCTGTACCTGCCGGAATGTGTGAGTTGAAGCACCAGGTATGGATTAAATCCTTCCTTGTTAGCTGCCTTCCTCACTTTTTCGTTAAGGATGGCATAGGAGTTAAAATTCTTCTTACTTATCCAGAGTTGCCGGGGATTCGATCTTCCCCCGGCACAAACTGAAGCTGCTTCGTACCATATGATTCCGCTTCCTCCTTTTGCATAACGCAGGTAACGCCTTTTTGTCAGGTCAGAGGGAGAGCCATCACTTTCGGAATCGTAACCTTCCATCGGCTGCACAACCAAACGGTTTGCTACTGTAAAATCCTTCAGCGACAGAGGTTCAAGCAAAGGGGCTATGTCATCAGAGAAAGGTAAATCAAATCCAAGTTTCCCTGCCTTCAGAATCAGCTCACTTTTAGTCTTAAAACTGAAACGCTCGTGCATCCTAATATTTATATCGCATAAATTTAATATTAATGTTACAGAGATTCGCAATTAAAAAGTCTCTACGATCAATTTATCTGGCAGGTAAAATACTAATAACGGAAATTTGGAGAATTAAATCTCGGATTTACAACATTATTATAAATTGATCCGAAGGTATAGGATATTTCAATTCCTCCCTCAATACGATATTTTGTTGCAAGCTCTCTTAGCCGTAACAACCTCTCAGCTTCAGTTATATCCCCCTTTTTTAGGTTCATCTGGTCATTTATGTGTGCAACGCCCCCATTAATCCTGAGCGACAGCCCTTTAAAAATTCTGATATTGACAGATGAGGCTAGTTCAATTCTGTTTTTCGAAAAATCATGGAAATAGTTCGATCCGGATAAAAAAAGGTTGATCGATCCCCACTTCTTTTGAACCTGAAATGCAACATTTAACATTTGAATAAACCGGCCTTCTCTCAGTTTATTATAAACCGTTGAATCGATATAATTACTATACCTGTAGCCGGCACTGTACAAAATCCTTAACTGTCTGTGAGTTGCTTCCGAATAAGGATAAATATC
Source organism: Bacteroidales bacterium UBA2198 (assembly GCA_002328625.1). Taxonomy (GTDB): domain Bacteria; phylum Bacteroidota; class Bacteroidia; order Bacteroidales; family VadinHA17; genus LD21. The sequence continues at coordinate 710 of DCVC01000143.1, read as the reverse complement.
ATATTCTACAGATGGCAGGAATTCGGTTGCAAACTTATAGTTTTCACGTGTAGAAGAACCAAGCCTCCATTTCAAACCTGCCGACCAGTGATCACCAAGACTTTTTACAAATAGGTTATCAATAAACAGGGCACTTGTAGAATAGGTGGAGGTACTGACAGAATCTGTATTTACATTTTCGATGAATTTTTCCCGGTTATAGAACTGATCCAATTCAATCTCAAGCTTGAAATCGGGAGTAATCTTTGAAATATTGAGTGAATTTCTTAAATCGAGCTCTTTATTGGTTTCTTCCGATTCAAAGTCAGGCTCAGTTGATATTTCAAATACCCAGTTGTTCCACCTGTCAATAACCTCATCCTCTTCAAGTTCTTCATTATGTATTATTTCAATCTCATTGACAAGAGGCGTTCTTGCAACATATCTCATCAATCCCATTTTAAGCATTTTTGTACGTTTTTCACGGATAATAGTGCTTGTCTGATCGGGGCTGCTGGTAAAAGTAAGGGTATCATTCATACCTTTAAAGTCAGCCTGACCCTGGAACGTAAATGTGTACTGTCTGCCCCCACTGCCGGCATTCTGTTCAGTAACAAGGATAAAGACCTGTGCTTCCCTGACATCTCTCACGTAATTTATGTATGGGATTTCCTGTCTTATATAGTTCATGTCGCAGTTCCGGCAATCGAGAAATACTTTTACTGCTCTGC
>DCVC01000043.1 GCA_002328625.1 Bacteroidales bacterium UBA2198 | reverse complement strand
GGGTTACCGTGGATGCTATCCAGGCGTGGATAGATGATGAGAATGTTGTTGATTTTACTTTAGGCGAAAATACATTATCCATCCGTCCGGAAGTTGAACTGTCGAAACCTTTTGGAATAGCATCCTGGAGAACGATGGCGGCGATAAGGAATATAAGGGTGAAGAGACTGGAGTGACGATGGCACCGGAACGGTGACTAATTATAAAGCTCAGTATAGCCCCCCGGATCCTTAACATATTTAGTATAATAGAAAAGATTATGAAACAAATCGCAGTATTATTGCTTGCAACGGTTCTTCTGAGTTCCTGCAAAACGAACGAACTATATATTAATGTGTTGCAGCCTGCTCCGGTAACTCTGCCACCAACCATCAGGAAAGTCGGGATAATTAACAGGAGTATACCAACCGATGAAACAAAGCTTCTTGACATTATTGACAAGGCTCTTTCACTTGAGGGAGCTGATCTTGATAAGGACGGCGCACAGGAGAGTATAAACGGTGTGACCGGGGAGCTTATGAATAATGACAGGTTCATTGAAGTAAAGACTTTAGCTGATATTGATTTCAGAGCTTCGCGATTGGGTGTTTTGCCGCCACCTCTCTCCTGGGAGATAGTTGAAAAGATCTGTAAAGAGAAAGGTATTGATGCTCTTTTTGCACTTGAAAGGTTCGACACAGATACCCGCATTAACTATTCCACAGGCAAAGTGAGAAAAGATACTCCGCTTGGCGGGATATCGTTGCTTGAGCATCAGGCCGGAATGGAGGTCATCATTAAGACGGGATGGAGGATCTATGATCCCTCAGGAAGGATTATTCTCGATGAAATAAATTTTGTTGAATCACTAGTTTTTTACGGGAGGGGAATTAATCCCATTGCAGCAGTTGCTGCTCTTACGGGAAGGAAAGAGGCAGTAAAGGAGGTGAGCAAAAATGCCGGTCATACTTATGCTCTCAGAATTGTTCCATATCGTATCCGGGTAACCCGTGATTATTTTGTAAAAGGAACCGATAATTTCAAAAGAGCTAAGAGAAAAGCCCAAACCGGGAAATGGGATGAAGCAGGATTGCTTTGGGAGCAGGAGACCAGCAATCCCAAAAGCAGGATTGCCGGCAGAGCTTGTTATAACATGGCAATTATAAATGAAATAAACGGGTACCTCGACGACGCACTTGGATGGGCACAGAAGTCGTGGGAAGATTACAGGACAAGGCTTGCTCTGAGGTATGTCAGAATACTGGAAGGGAGAAGGTACAACAGTGAATTACTGAGAGTACAGGAGCTGAGGTAGGGGATTATAATGTACTATGCATTATTTATGTTGATTAAGTGTGATGTGGTATTTATCCGGGAGGTATGAGGTAAATACGGCATTGAACTGTTAACAATGAATAAATAATCTTTTAAAATAATATTACTATGAAAAAATTGCCAGCTGTGATTATTTTGTTTTTTCTGGTTCTGATTCTTAAAGGGCAGAATTACAAGCCTGACTGGAAATCGCTTGATAAGCGTCCTGTACCGCAATGGTTTGAGGATTCTAAATTCGGGATATTCATTCACTGGGGAGTCTATTCAGTTCCTGCCTGGGGGCCAACGGGAGACAGTATAGGTGTTTATGACAAATATGCTGAGTGGTACTGGAACAAACTTCTCAATAAAGATAGCAAGGTAAATAAGCATTTCGTGGAGTTTCATGAAAGGACATACGGACCTAATTTTAGATACCAGGATTTTGCACCCATGTTCAAGGCGGAATTATTCAATCCCGATCAATGGGCAGAACTTTTCAGGGAATCGGGTGCCAGATACGTTGTGCTTACTTCAAAGCATCATGAGGGATTCACATTATGGCCCAGTGCCCAGAGCTGGAACTGGAACAGTGTAGATATTGGTCCGCACCGGGATCTCTGTGGCGACCTGACTAACTCGGTCAAGAGGCAGGGTCTTCATATGGGATTTTACTATTCGCTCTATGAATGGTTTAATCCGGTTTACAGAAATGATTTTAATAACTATGTTGATAACCATATGATACCCCAGATGAAAGATCTGGTAAACAGTTACACCCCCGATATTGTCTGGACCGATGGAGAATGGGACAGGCCCAGCAAAGACTGGAAAAGTGAAGAATTTATAGCATGGCTCTACAACGAATCACCAGTAAAAGAGACAGTTGTTGTAAACGACAGATGGGGCAGTGAAACACGAAGCAAACATGGCGGGATATTTACCACGGAGTACGGACTTGTTCATGATTCTGAGGGAATAGGCACTGAGAATGTCAGGCCATGGGAAGAGTGTCGCGGTATTGGAACATCATTCGGGTTTAACAGGGCAGAAAACCTGGACAGCTATTCTTCAGCCGAGGAACTGATCAAACTGCTTATATCAACTGTTGCTGCTGGTGGAAACCTTCTGCTTGATATAGGTCCTGCAGCTGACGGAACAATACCGGTTATCATGCAACAACGGTTAATGGAAATGGGTAACTGGCTTAAGAACAACGGAGAGGCTATATACGGGACAAGGGCTTTTATAAGAAGCGTGAATGATGAAACAATAAATCCTGAAACCAATAAAACTATTTTCTTTACAAAGAAGAACAGTGATCTTTATGTTATCTGCACTGAATGGCCAAGAAGTAATATAAATCTTAAAGGATTAAAGAACTCAGCCAACACCAGAATTCAGCTACTTGGATCGGCCAGGCCGGTAAATTCGAGAAGTTCGGGCAGTAGTCTGGTTATCATTCCGCCCATATTAAATCCTGATGATTACCAGCCGGCTTATGTTTTCAGGTTGAATAATATATTAGAAAAATAATTTATTAATTAGATTATAAACTAACGTTAATTTCTTTAATAATATTTTCAACACCCGAGATATTCATTCTTAATATGCCATAACCTAAATCGTAAATTATGAAAAATACTTCATTATTCTTTACACTACTGCTGGGAGTTTTAATATTTCACTCCTGCAAGACAGAACCCACTGAAACACCGGTACTGAAAACTGATATCCAGGAGTTCCTCGGGCAGTGGACAATTGATATTGAAGGCGGATCTGTGGGTTGGCTTGAGGTACGACAGGAAGAGAACTATCTCGACGCAGATGTTTTATGGGGAGGAGGAAGCGTAGTTCCTGTTTCAAATGTTTTTCTTGCCAGAAACCAGGTATTGATTGTGCAACGCACAAATCCAAATGTTATCAGGAAAAGGGACGAAAACAATAATCCGGTAAGGACCCATATGGTCACCTCCTGGCTGGAAATAATTAAGGATGGCGATAACATAGACGGTATCCTGTTATCCCCGCGCAGCAGCGGGTTAGGAGTTGATACAACAACATTTACCGGGGTAAATCTGCCTCCCGTGCCCCCGGCGCCTGACCTGACAAGCCTTAAATTCGGAGAACCGGTTACTCTTTTTAACGGAAATGATCTGACAGGCTGGAAGCTTATCAATGAAAACCAGACAAACGGATTTAAAGTGGTTAACGGATTGCTTGTCAACGAACCGGTGCAGCCCGAAGGCGTCGAGCGTGTTCGTTATGGTAACCTAAGAACGGAGCAGGAATTTGAAGATTTCAACCTCAAAATTGAGGTTAACATTCCGGCAGGCAGTAACAGTGGTGTTTATCTGCGCGGCATGTACGAAATCCAGGTAATGGATTCATACAAGAGAGAACTGGACCCTCACAATATGGGAGCTGTTTTCAGCAGGATCAAACCCACTGTTGCTGCCGAAAAACCTGCAGGCGAATGGCAAACCCTTGATATAACACTTTGTGAAAGGCATATAACAGTAATTCTGAACGGAATAAAAATAATTGACAACCAGCCGGTTTATGGCCCTACCGGTGGAGCTATGAAATCGGATGTGTTTGCTCCCGGGCCGATTTATTTACAGGGGGATCATGGGAAAGTATCTTATCGGAATATTTTGCTCACTCCGATTGTCAAATAAAGATAGACCAGTTCTTAAATAAAATTAATAATTAAGATATCCCGGTTAAAGATTGTCATTGACAGCTTTTTAAGTTGTCACATGGCAGAATATGATTTTAATCCGGGCCGGATCGTTTTTTAAAATTCCTGCATGATCAGATCTTTCTGCTTACTGATAGTATCATTTTTCTTCTCCTCCGGATATAGTTTGACAGGGATACCCCTTTCCAAAGCCGAAGCAATAAGTTTGCACGTATGTGAACAGGACTCCCTGGATAAACAGATCCTTTTCAACGGGAGAGTCTGGAGAAACCTTTATTCCAATGTCAGAGGCGACCAATTTCTGTTTTCAGGCGACTTTCTGAAGGGTACTGTTACTGTTAACGGGAAGACATATTATAATATGAATGTCAAATATGACATATATAACGATGAGATTCTTATTACAACTGACAGGGGAATAATACTGCAGCTTAATAAGGAGATGACAGATGAGTTTGCTTTTGAATTTAACAACAGGGAGTTTGTTTTCCGGAAGATGGAGCCTGACGTTACGACTCCTTTAACGGGATATGTAAATAATCTTGTTGACGGTAATTTATCACTGCTGGTAAAATATAAAAAAGAAATAGATCCTCTTTCGGTCGAGAACAAGTATGACAGTTTCGGTCAGTCGCACCGTGTTTATGTCAGAAAAGACGGAAAGATCTATCCCATTAACTTTCGAAAAGATTTTTTTAATGTATTAAGTGATAATAAACAACAAATCAGGGATTTTATTAAAAGGGAAAGAGTACGCATGACCAGGAAAAATCCGGAGAGTTACATTCCCGTTACCGTATTCTATAACAGTCTTCAACGGTGAACATATTATAATGAAACGAAGGATATTATATCTGCTGCTGAATATTTTTCTGTTTCAAAACCTGCTTGCACAGGATGAGATTAAGATATCATGGGAATACAGGGATCTGAACTTCAGTGAATTTGTTGCACAGGCAGAGCACCATTATAAGATCAGGTTCTTCTACAAGGCAGAATGGGTTGAGGATCTCAGGCCCGGAGATTATCCGGGAGTAACTTCTTTAACGGAGTTACTTGATAAGATATTCCAGGGGAAATCCCTCTTTTATTTTATTGATGAATCAGGAAATATTGTTATAACAAAGTACTTTGCAGTCAAAATTACAAATGCAGTTACACCTGATGACCAGAATTATATTGCTCCGACAGATTATTATGACTCACAGGATAAACGGAAGTTGTCAGGCAATTTATTTGTTGATATCGGTAATCCGGCTGACAGGTATAAACAGGGAAATGTAACTCTTTCGGGTTATGTCACGAACCGGGACACGCGGGAGCCTGTGGCCGGAGCAACAGTTTTCGTCCGGAAACTATCGACAGGGACTCTGTCAAATCAGTATGGCTTTTATTCGTTGACTCTTCCAAGGGGTGTTCATCTCTTGCAGTTTTCATTTATAGGGATGAGGGAAAGACAGGTTAATTTAAATCTTTACGGGTCAGGCGAGATGAATATTGAATTAAACAGCATGTTAATCCCATTAAAAGAGACCATTGTTTCTGCAGAAAGGAATGTGATATTTCAGCGTTATGAGGTTGGGGTGGAAAAGGTGAACATTACCTCCTTCAGGTTAATGCCTACCTCGATGGGAGAATCAGATATTATAAAAAGCGTATTGCTGATTCCCGGGGTTCAATCAGTGGGTGAAGGTTCGGCAGGATTCAATGTAAGAGGAGGATCTTCGGATCAGAATCTTATACTTCTGTATGGAGCCCCGGTTTATAACTCATCTCACTTCTTCGGTTTCTTTTCAGCCGTAAATCCCGATATTATAAGAGATGTAACATTGTATAAAGGGGGAATCCCCGGGCGGTACGGAGGAAGGATCTCTTCAGTTCTGGATATAACATCAAAAGAGGGTAACAGAAGAGAATTTGCAGGTAATGCAGGCATTAGTCCTATAACCACTCATTTGATGATTGAAGGGCCGATAAAGAAGGATACCTGCACATATATTCTTACCGGGCGGACAACATATTCAAACTGGATACTTAATCTGATCGATGATCCCGCTCTTAAGAAAAGCAGTGCATTATTCTATGATCTTAACGGCAAAATTACATATGACATAAACAAAAGCAATAAAATTGATCTTTCTTCATATCTGAGTTTTGACTCTTTCAAATTCAATTCAGATACTGTTTACGGCTATGCAAACAATATTATCTCTCTGAGATGGCGTCATTTCTTTAACAGCAGGTTCTTTTCTGTTATCTCAGTAAACAACAGTAACTACAGATACGAGGTATCTAGTGAAAGCAATGCCGCTGAGGGTTTTATCCTTTCCCATAAGATCAACAGTACAGGTTTCAAAGCTGATTTCAACTGGTACCAGGGCAGAAACGAAATAAATTTTGGTGCGGACCTGACAAAATATTCTGTATTGCCAGGCAGTTATCTCCCTTCAGGCGATTCTTCTCTGGTTGTCCCGAGAATAGTTGAAAAGGATAAAGCATTCGAAACAGGGATCTACCTTGATGATAAATATATTGTAACCGATTATTTATCGGTTAATGCAGGACTGAGATATTCATCCTTTCATGCAATAGGGCCGGCATCGTTCCTTGTTTACGATCCTGATTATTCAAGGAGCCGGTCAACTGTGATCGATACTGTTGAATTCAGGTTACGTGAGCTATATAAGAGCTATTCGGGTCCGGAATTCAGGTTTTCGCTTAATTTCAGAACCACTTCCAGAAGTTCTCTGAAAATAAACTACAACAGGACGCGTCAATACCTTCATCTGCTTTCAAATACCACATCTATTTCTCCGACGGATACCTGGAAGTTAAGTGATTATTATCTTAAACCCCAGGTCGGGGACCAGTTTGCAGTCGGGTTTTACCAGATGTTGTTCAGAAACAAGATCGAAACCTCGGCAGAATTCTACTATAAGGAGATAAAGAACATGGTTGATTTCAAAGGTGGCACCCAGCTTGTAATGAATGAAAATATTGAAAAGGACCTTGTTAATGTGATGGGAAGAGCTTACGGATTGGAGCTGTCGATAAAGAAAGAGGAAGGAAGGATCCGCTGGAATATCGGATATACATATGCAAGAACTTTCCTGAAAAGCCTTGGTAAATTCAGTGATGAGGTTATTAATGACGGAGCCTGGTTTCCTGCCAATTTTGATAAACCAAATGATCTGACTGTGGTCTTTAGTTATCTTGTTTCCCGCCGTTTCAGTGTTTCCACCAACTATACATGGAGTACCGGAAGGCCTATTACATACCCTGTAGCTTCCTATTACATGGGCGATATGCTGCTTATACATTACTCTGAAAGGAATAAGTACAGGATACCCGATTATATGCGGCTTGATCTTTCTTTTAAAGTAAGCGGGAACCTGAGATCGAATAAAATTGCAAATCCACACTGGATCTTTTCGGTCTATAATCTTCTCGGAAGGCAGAACGTCTATTCTGTCTATTTCAAAAATGAAAATAACATTGTTAAAGGATATAAACTTTCAGTTTTTGGCCGGGCTATTCCAACATTAACTTTCAACTTTGACTTTTAACGGAATGAAATCAGTAAGAAATACCCTGTTTTTAACATTTTTCACTCTTCTTTTTCTGTTTACAGCCGGTTGTATAACTCAATTTATACCAGAAACGGATGAGATCAAGGAACTTCTGGTTGTTGAAGGTATTATAACTAATCAGGCGGGAGGTAATACAATTAAGCTTTCATTGTCACTTCCACTGGGAAGCAAAGTCAATGCCAGGCCGCTTAAAGGATGCACTGTCACCATTTCTGACAATCTTAATAATTCTTACCCCCTCATTGAAACAGTTGCCGGCACCTATATTACTAATCCAGATCATTTTCATGGTGTTACAGGACGAAAATACACACTGCATATTGCAACAAATAACCCCGGCACAAACTTTAATTCATATGAATCCATACCAATGGAGTTGAAGTCAGTACCGCTAATCGACACTCTTTTCCATGAGAGAATAATCTTTAAGACAAACCAGCAAGGCGTACCATCGAAGGAAGGCTGCCAGGTTTACTTAAACACCAGTGATCCTGAAGGAATTTGTAAGTACTACAGATGGGATTATACTGAAACCTGGGAATTCCAGCTTCCTTATTTTGTTCCGAACAGGGTTTGCTGGATGTCAAATAATTCCAAAGTAATTAATATTAAGAATACATCGGTTTTATCTGAAGACAGGATAAACCGGTACCCGATAAATTTTATTTCGAACCAAACTGACAGGCTCAATGTCAGGTACAGCATTTTGGTAAATCAGTATTCTCTTAACGAAGATGAATTTTCTTACTGGGAGAAACTTCAAAATATTACCCAGCAGGTGGGCAGCCTGTACGACATAACACCGGCATCGGTTCCCGGCAATATCTTTTGCATCGAGGATCCTGCTGAGAAGGTCCTTGGATATTTCAGTGTCTCAGCCAAAGCATCCAAAAGGATTTTTATTGATGAATTTTTTGCAGGTCTTGTTAACCTGTATACTGAGTGTCCTTCTGATACGATATACGGGCCCGCACCGATACCGGGCCTAAATGTTTCAGCCTGGATAATAGAAGATCAGCCATATGCAATGCCGCCTTACAAGGTTATTACAAAAACCAGGGGTTGTGCCGACTGCTCAGTAAGAGGCTCAACAATAAAACCTGATTTCTGGAATTAAATAAAATATAGAAAAACTGATAATCCAGTTAATGATAAAGTGTGAAAAAACGGTTATTACCCTGATGTTGTCCTTTTTTCTTCAGTTGAATGTTTCAGGTCAGGACAAAACTGATTTTTTAGATGTACTCTCCGAAAAGCTTTTAAAATACTGTGAAAAGTATCCCCGGGAAGAGATTTTTGTTCATACCGACAGAGATGAGTATATTGCCGGGGAAGAAATCTGGGTCAAAATCTATTTAATTGACAGGCAAAGCAATAAGCCCTCCGATGAGAGTAAAATTGCCTACCTGGAAATACTAAATGCTGATAACAGAGCGGTTGTGCAAAAGCAATTCCGGCTTAATAAGGGATCCGGACCGGGAATGGTGGTTTTGCCCGATACATTGAGTTCTGGTAATTACACACTCCGGGCATATACAAACTGGATGAAAAATTTTCTTCCTGTCAATTGTTTCATGAAAAAGCTGAATATCTATAATACTCTCAGTAACCGGGCATTCAGGACCAGTATGACTCATGTAATGAATGAAAGAGCCGGAGACAAGGGTCTTAAAACCAATACCACAATACCAGGTATTGATATTAATATCAGCACTTTGAGACCTGATTCCCTTGAAATAAACATAATAACTGACAGAAATATAAGATCCCGGAATGACGGTTTATGTTACCTGTTTATTCAGACCAGAGGCAATATTAACTATAAAGGTCCTGTAGTTTTACATGCAGACAACACAAAAATATTCTTATCCGGAAAATTGCTTATGCCCGGGATAAATCAATTAACATTTTTCAGTCCATCAGGGCAGTTAATGGCTGAAAAATATATTTATACCCCGGCAAGGGAAATCCATGGCATGACCTTATCCTCTTCTGATATTAATAAAATCAGGAACAGGATAGTGCTCGAAATTGACATCGACAAAGGAATTATCAATCCGGCAGATTCCCTGAATCTGAGTTTGTCAATATCACCGGCAACCAATCACAGATTATTCTCAGATATTAATGATTACATGGTATTCGGATCTGAGTTTGGAGTTTTACCGGATCAATTAACCGGATCAACGCTTAGAGAAGTTCCGGCAGAGGAAATTAACAGATTTCTTGATTCTGTTAAAAGTTACTGGATTAACTGGGAAATGATTTTGTCGGGTAGTTTCCCCGATGTGAGATATGGTAAGGAGATAAGAAATCATTATCTGTATGGGCGCCTGGCAAACAGGAGTTCACGGACTCCTGATGCCGGCAGATATCTTTTTCTCTCTACCCCCGGCAAGATTGCAACTTTTCAATATGCAATATCAGATATTAACGGGGATTTCTATTTCAGTCTTCCTATAGATGATAAAATAAAAGATATAATAATTCAACCCGAAGAAGTTGACAGGAATAATAATGTAAAGATTGAACCTTCATTTTCAGTCGAATATCCCCGATCAGAAAAGCTCACGGACGTTTACTCCAAAGAATTTCCTTCCTATATCTCAAAAATGGGGGTTAATTACCAGATCAGAAAGATTTACGGAACAGGGATAATGGGAAATCTGCAGGAATTTCAAGAATATGCTATGGGATCAAAGAGATTTTATGGTAATCCCGATATTGAACTGATTATGGATGATTACATAAAACTGCCTGTAATGTCGGAGGTTTTTTACGAACTTCTTCCCGGTGTTTTTCTGAGGAACAGGAAATCATTCTATGAAATAAATATTGCAGACAGGATCACAAGTTTAGTTTATGAAAAACCACCGGTACTGTTTGTTGATGGAGTGGTAATTGCTGATCCTGCAATTATAGCTGAACTTGATCCTGAGGTTGTTGAGAAGATAGATGCAATAAAAGAGAGGTATATGGTGGGCGATTACCTGTTTTACGGACTTGTCAATGTGATTACGAGGCCAGGGGATTATAGTTTTGTGAGTCTTCCTGATTACGCGGTCAGGCTGTCATACAGGGTGGTTGATCCGGTAATTTCTTTTACAACACCTGATTACTCTACACCTGAAAAACTGCAGAACCGCATACCCGACTTCAGAAATACCCTTTACTGGAATCCATCAGTAAAGACCGATAAAGATGGAAAAGCCAGGATTGAACTCTGGTCATCTGATTTTGTCTCCGTATATCTGATCAATATACAGGGAATAGCAAATGATGGAAAATTGATCTCGTACAATAAAACAATCAAGGTTGAATGATCCCAATGAATATTTAATTAAACTAATACAGAATATGAAACAGAACCGCAGAGAATTTATCACGGCCATTGCCTCGGCAGGAGCCGCAATACCATTTGTGTCAATTCTGCCAGTAGATAAAACTTCGGCGCAACGGAGATTTCCTGTAAGGTTGTTTTCAAAACCCCTGGATAACTATGATTTTGACTTTATGTGCGAATGCCTTGTAAGTTCGGGGATAGGAGGATTTGATCTGACGGTCCGTCCGGGAGGGAAGGTAGATCCGGCCGAGGTCGAAATAAAACTACCGGAACTTATAAATAAGGCAAAGAGATACAACCTGGTTACTGATATGATGGTAACCGGAATCCTTTCGGCTGAGGATCCTTATACTGAAAGAATTTTAAAGACGGCATCTGCTGCAGGAGTAAAATACTACAGATTAGGATGGTTCGACTATGATATCAGGATTGGCATCCGTGAGTCGCTCCGGAAATGCAGAGCCATATTAAATGAGATAGTTGAACTGAACAGGAGGTATAATATTCATGGAGGCTATCAGAACCATTCAGGCACAAGGATAGGAGGGCCTGTCTGGGATTTAAACGAACTCTTGCACGATCTTCCTCCCGAATTCCTCGGAAGCCAGTATGATGTAAGGCATGCCATGGTGGAAGGAACCAATACATGGATTCTTGGAATGCGCCTTATTGCTGACCATATAAGGACACTGGCGATAAAGGATTTTACATGGAAAACAGAAAACGGAAAACCTCAGGTAGTCACTGTTCCTCTGGGTGAGGGAATGGTTAACTGGGATATGTTTTTCAAGACCTTAAAGGAGCTCAATATAGATGGTCCGATAACGCTGCATGTCGAATACCCTCTTTTGGAAAAGGGGGAAGA
>DCVC01000280.1 GCA_002328625.1 Bacteroidales bacterium UBA2198 | reverse complement strand
CCAGATATTAAATTACCCCAAACAGAATTGTCGGTTACCATAGGAATGCTTTTGCCATCAATGTATTTGGTTGTCTTGATATTTTCTTTCATCCATGTCTGTGCGCCTATAACTACAATATGGTAGTAATTATCATCTATGTCTTGTAAACCGTAAGTTTCAAAATGGTCCATTTTGCCATATATCACATTATCTCCACTTCTTACATATGATTTTACATAGTATGTTGTCCCAGGTTGCAGGTTCTGGAGCTCACTTATAAATGAGCCTGTCTTTGCGATTAGACCTAGTGATGTCTTTGAGTCAGCGATAGTTGGACTTTCCGTAATACTCCAGCAATGTCCGTGATCATCTATTCCACTCCCAACATCTAAGATTTCACCTGTTACCTTTGCAGAAGTTAATGTAATATCTCCTAATGTCGTTGTTAAAACTTTTGCCTCCCGTTCGATCTTCGTGCATGATATAAGAAAAGAAAAGGCTAGACAAAGTGATATTGATTCGAGAATTAATTTATTTAAATGCTTTGTCGTCATATTGTTCACATTTCTATCATCATTGCAACAGTCTCGCACTCAGCTTTGAAGGTTGTGTGAGCTTCGTTATTTGGGGAACAGCTGACATTCAATTTTTGATGCACCTTACAGAGAAACCATTCTTTTTACTGTAATTTGCCCTGTAAACATTAGCAAAGGCTGCTCCCAGGTCCCTGGCCCAGGAATTATTTATATTGTATTCTGTAGAACTCCAGAAGTCTCCATATACTCCGATACCGTCAAAACCACCCTGAAAACTATGATACCCTCCGGGCAAAGCAGTAAAGCCAAAGTCATCAGAAGCACCTGTATTCGGACTGTTCCAGTGTGTTGTTCCGGTTTCTTTCAGTTTCCCCCCGGCAACACTTTCACCTCCAGCTAATGCAGTTAGCATAGACCATTCTGAATCACCGGGGACACGCCATCCAACAGGACAAAGTTTGCCGGTGTTAACGGCATACCAGTTATACAATGCTCCGTAAATATTCCTGTAGGTTACTCCATTATTATTATACCAGCAATATGCAGACGAAGTTAAGTTTGTCCATTCTGTGTCATCAGTAACATTAGGGATGGATGAACCATCATTATATTTTGTTGATTTAAGGTTTTCGGCCATCCAAACCTGAGCACCTATTTTAACTGTTTTATAAACGTTTCCTTCAACATCAGTGACAGGAGTAATAAAAATTAATTGTCCGCCATAAGCAGTGCCTGCAGAATTGGTAGCATAGGCCCGGACATAGTAAGTTGTTCCATCAGACAATCCTGATAGATTACTTGTAAAACTACCGGTCCCTGTTCCATTAATCGTTCTGTTGCTTAATATAGTCGGATTTTCTGAAGTGCTCCAGCAAACACCTCTTTCAGTTACCGCTCCACCTCCGTCAGAAGAAATTGAACCTCCCGATACCGCTGTGGTTGAGGTAATTGATGTGATCGTATTGGTGCTCAGGGTGGAAAGGGTGACAGGAAGTGTTGTAAACGAAACCTGGTTGCCATAAGCTGTACTCACATTATTATTATTAGTGGCATAAGCCCTCACAAAATAAGTTGTATTTCCTGCAAGTCCTGTTATGTTGCTTGTAAAACTCCCTGTGCCTGTTCCATCGGATGTCTTACTACTCGCAATAGTAGGATTTGATGATGTGCTCCAGCATACACCCCTGGCTGTGATTGAACTTCCGCCGTCATACGAAATATTACCTCCGGTAACTGCAGAGGTCGTAGTTATTGAAAATGGCGATGTTGTCATAAGTACCGGATCCTCAGGGTTTGTTGTAAATGATATCTCTGATCCGTAATAAACCTTTGATCCACTTTGCAGATACGCCTTAACATAGTATGTTTTGCCAGGTTCAAGATCTGTCAGTACACTGGTATATATCCCTTTGGAACTGGTTGCACCCAGAGATGTATGTGCATCAGTAATAGTTGTATTTGAATAAATATCCCAGCAATGTCCATGATCATTTACCCCTTCTCCAAGATCGACTAAATTACCGGTTACTATTGCCCCTCTTGCAGTGACCTCTGAAACTGATCTTGTCTCTACGCTGGGTTCTCTTGGAATTTTTTTACAGGAATGGATGTTAATACTGGTCAAAACCATAATGGGGATCATCCTGAAAATGATAATATAAAGATACCTGTTTTTCATTTTGTTTTACTTAGTTCAGATTAACTGCAAATATCTAAAGCATGTTATGGAACTGACTATCTAAATTAATATTTTTTCTCAAAGAATCAAACTAACATTTTATCTTCCTCTAAAAATGTACAGATGAAGACAATTCTTTTCAATTATTTAAATTCAATGCTATAATGTTTATTTTGCATACCGGTCTCTACCTTTCTCGTTAACATCTCCTTTCCCTGAAAAAGGGAATGTTGCTACTTTTTGTGCAAGTCCGTCAGCCTCATAAACTATCCTGGATTCCCCAACCTCCATAAAAGCACCATGCAGATCATTTCGTTTATCAACTATAATAAATCCATTCTGATAGTTCTTTATTCCTTCCGGAGTTATTTCACCTGAATAAATGTCAAGGGACTTAATATAGACCTGTGTGTCATTGTGATTGATAATATCCTCCATCTCACAATAAACTGAGAAACTGGTTGCATTACCGGAGATAAAAGCGCCTTTACCAACTGCATCAGAGGTATTTGATGCATATTTCAGTTCAATGGAGAAGTCCTTTCCCTGATTAAAAAATTTATATGTATAATCCTTGAATTTGTGTCCGGTCTGCATGTTAGTAAGATCATCAAGGTAGTAGTTTCCCGTTATATCGGGCGGTGAGAATCCTTTGTAAATAGTTAATCCTTTATCCTCAAA
This sequence comes from Bacteroidales bacterium UBA2198, assembly GCA_002328625.1. Lineage (GTDB taxonomy): Bacteria > Bacteroidota > Bacteroidia > Bacteroidales > VadinHA17 > LD21. Next base: position 4,229 of record DCVC01000280.1, on the reverse strand, counting down.
TTTATTAATCAATTCCTGAGTAATAATGTTATTCGCCTGGTATGGAACATCGTTTACATAATTATCGCAGATAGGATTTTTTAAATCAATTTCATACAGGGCATACAGGTTTTTAATATTTGCAAAATTCTCATCTTTGTCAAACGGATAAATTTTCACGGCAACTCGTCGATTCACCAATTGATCCATAGACATTCCCCACTGATCAATTGCCAGATTTAATAATTTATCTCTGATACTTTGGGCGCTTTCAAACAAAATATCGGACGCAATCTCAACAGCTGATGATCCTCCGGCCGTAACGAACGAAATCAGAATTGATGAAGCATTGAGCACAATTCCTGTCCGCGCCTTTATCAGTTCGGCAATCTCTTCGAATGTTTTGCAATACAGGATATAATCTTTATCTGCAAGAACAGCATCACTTATATAAAACTGTTGAATTACCCAGGCGTTTTTAATGATTTTAACTTCAGCTATTGCTATGGCTCCGACAGTAATAAGCAATCCCAGTGTCATTATAACACTCTTTGACTGATAGGTTGCTCCGGGAGAATCAGGATCGTTAATACCTGCAATTTTATCAAGATCAACCGGAGGGCCATATAAAAAAGCAGAACCATACCGTCGCAGGGGATCTCTTACAAAGATTATTGATTTGTCATCGGTCTGGTAATAAGACACATCCATTTTGTCTACCGGATTACCCTCAGTATTCACCACCTGAATATCATAGGTGATTTCTTTTTCAGGGAATGTTGTGTTAATAACGATCTTCCCTTCGATATTTGTTGAACCCTCAATAATATGGTCCTGATATGTCAGGGATTCAGTTGATATATTGTCTTCTTCCTCGCAGCCGTTAAGAGAAATAAGTAACATCAGAGCAAATAATAAAAAATGATTTTTCATGGTTAAATGTTTTAGTTTACAATTATTTAACCAAAGATAGACCCTGCACAATTTTATGTAAATACCTTTGCAGGAGTAAAAGAGATACCTGTAAACAGGTAGTTTTTAACTTTCCATTTGGCAAAGGAAATAAAGAATATGTCAATGAAGCATAATTTGTATCCTTTCAGGACGAACCATAACTCTGTTTTATTGATTGCGTTGTTGTTCCACTTGTTGATTAACCTGAACAAACTTTTTTAAATTGATTTGATGCAAGTCTTTCATTACTCTGACCAGTAACCTTATAATTTCAATTCTTTCACGTGCCTTCTGCAATATTTCTTCTTTATCTTTTTGTGTGTTTGGACGAAAAATCAAAGTAAGCAATTCTGTCGTTTCCTTTTTCAGGGTTTCTTCTATAGTATATTTGTACTCTTTTGAAAAATCCTTTGTAAATTGAAATATTTCCAAAAGAAGATCATACGTTGCCTTATACACCGGTAGTTCATTATACTGTGCCAAATCTCAAAATTTTCCGCCCCGCTTCGCGGGGAGCAAATAAATAAATCAAATAGTCAAATAATCAAATAAATTATAAATCCCTGACGCAACGAACAGAAAACCCATAATGCTTATCGTAGTCGTAGCTGTCCACATTGCTGTCATCGTAGTACATGTACCTGCCCCAGGCGTATGAGGAGGAGTAACCCGTAGAGGACCACCAGAAACCGCGGCCTCCAATGCCGTAGAAAGCTCCACTGTCGTTACGGTAGCCACCCGGAAGGGCTGTAAAGCCGCTTTCGTTGGTTGCTCCTGTATTGGGACTTGACCAATGGGTTGTACCTGTTTCTTTCAGCTTGCCACCGGCAACACTTTGTCCGCCCAGATATGTAGTCAATGTTATCCATTCTGCATCTGACGGAACATGCCAGCCTGTGGGACACAATTTTCCCGTATTTACAGTGTGCCAGTTATATAATGCACCATACACGTTTTTGTAAGTTGCTTCATCATTATTATACCAACAGTAACCGGGTGAAGTAAGATTACTCCATGTTGAATTGCCTGTTACCAGAGGTATGCTGCTTCCATCATTATACCTGGTTGTTTTAAGATTTTCAGCCATCCATATCTGGGATCCTATTTGAATGGTCTTGTAATAATTACCATCAATATCTGATACTTCTCCATATGTTAAGGAGGGGTTAAAAATTATTTCATCAGATGTAGTGAAGCTGACCTCATTACCGTAACCAGTTCCCTCATTGTTTGTTGCATAAGCTCTTAAATAATAGGTTGTATTGGGTGAAAGTCCTGTTATGCTGCTTGTGAATGTTCCGGTTCCGCTTCCATTGGTTGTCCTGCTGTTCGAGATTGTAGGATTCTGGCTCGTACTCCAACATACACCCCGGGCTGTCACCGTTGCTCCTCCGTCGGATGTTACATTACCACCACTACTGGCCGTGGTTGATGATGTTGGTGTGGTCGTTCCTGTGGTTACCGTTGGCAGAACTGGTGAAATTGTAAATGTCAGATCGTTTCCGTATGCAGTTCCGGCACTATTTGTGGCATAAGCCCTTACATGATAAGTGGTATTTGGTGAAAGTCCTGTTATACTGCTGGTGAATGTTCCCGTTCCGCTTCCGTTGGTTGTCTTTGTGCTTAAGGCAACTGTGGGATTAGCATTGGTACTCCAGCATACACCTCTGGTCATTACTGCTGACCCGCCATCTGAGGTTACATTTCCGCCGCTTGTTGCTGTGGTCGATGATGTCGCATTGGTTGTTCCTGTGGTTACCGTTGGCAGGGTTATATTTGGAGGCGTTGTAAAGGTCAGATCATTTCCGTAGGCAGTTCCGGCGCTATTAGTGGCATATGCTCTCACGTGATAGGTTGTATTTGGTGAAAGTCCTGTTATACTGCTTGTGAATGATCCGGTTCCTGTTTCGTTGGTTGTCTTTGTACTTAAAGCAACTGTGGGATTAGCACTTGTGCTCCAGCAGACACCCCTGGCAGTTACTGCTGCGCCTCCGTCGGATGTTACATTGCCACCACTTGTTGCTGTAGTTGATGATGTTGCGGTGGTTGTTCCTGTGGTTACTGTTGGCAAAACTATATTGGGAGGCGTTGTAAATACCAGATCGTTTCCATAAGCAGTTCCGGCACTGTTTGTGGCATAAGCCCTTACATGATAGGTCGTATTCCCTGAAAGTCCTGTTATGTTGCTTGTGAACGTTCCTGTTCCAGTACCATTTGAGGTTTTAGTACTAAGAGCAATCGTTGGATTTGCACTCGTACTCCAGCAAACACCTCTTGCAGTAATAGTTCCGCCACCATCAGAACTGATATTTCCACCTGAAGCTGCAGTTGTTGAAGTAATTGAAGTTATAGAAGAGGTTGTCAGAGTTGCTAATACAATTGAACTTGTAGTAAACACTAATTCTCTACCGTATACAACATTATCCAACCCTTTAGCATAAGCCCTTAAATAGTAATTTGTCCCTGGTTGAAGGTTCTGAAGTTCACTTGTAAACATGCCAGTTCTTGCAATTGCGCCAAGTGATGTTTTTGAATCAGAAATAGTAGGTGGATTTGATGTAGTACTCCAGCAATGTCCATAGTCAATTATTCCTTCACCAAGGTCTATTATATTTCCTTCTGCTTTGGCAGAGGTAGTATTAATATCTGTTACGGTTCCTGTTTCAACTTTTGGCTCTCTTTCGATTTTTTTACAGGAGAGAGTAAGAATTAGGATACAAGAAAAAGTCAATACTGTTATAGTTATTTTATTTGAATACTCAATCATCATTTTTTTCTTATTTCTATCATCATTGCAACAGTTACACGCACAGTTGAAAGGGTGTGCGCCCTTCGCTCTGTGAGCTCACGGCGCACCTTAATCCCTGACGCAACGTACAGAAAAACCGAGCTTCTTATTGGTGCAGTTCCTGTAGACATTGCTGAAATAGTAGAACATGTACCGGTACCAGGCATTTGTAGATGAGACCTCTGTAGAAGACCACCAGTAACCGAAACTACCAATGTAGTAGAATCCTCCATCGTTGGTACGGTAGCCACCCGGAAGGGCAGTGAATCCACTTTGATTATTAGCAGCTGTATTGGGAGTATTCCAACGCAAGTCTCCCGTTTCTTTTAATTTTCCACCGGCAACACTTTCACCTCCAAGGTAGTTAATAAGTTCAGTCCACTCTGAATCACTGGGTAAATGCCAACCAATGGGACATAGCTTGTTTGTGTTTACAGCGTACCAGTTGTAAAGGGCGCCATACATAGCTTTAAAGTATTCCTCATCGTTATTATACCAACAATAGGCT
>DCVC01000015.1:3204-4207 GCA_002328625.1 Bacteroidales bacterium UBA2198 | reverse complement strand
GAAACACCCAGCAGCCTGATCCTTTCCCCGGCAAGGTCCAATGACTTTCTTATTTCGGTCACCCCCCTGTGCAGTTTCTCAAAATCCCGGATGTACATCCGGAACGTTTTACTGCGGGTGATTTGTCTGAAATCATGAAATTTAACTTTCAGGGTTAATGTTCTTCCTGTAACTCCTGCATTATTAATACGTTCCATAAGTTCCCTCTCTACCTTGTAAAGCTCGGCGATGATCTCGAAATCGGTTCTGAGGTCTTTTTCATATGTCAGTTCGGTACCAATGGACTTCCTTGCATATTCTGTTTCTACCGGCCTCTCATCTATTCCCCTTACAATATCATAATAGAATTTACCTGCTTTACCGAAATTCCTGATGAGAAAAGCCAGATCACATTTCTTAAGATCGTTGCCTTTGTGAATTCCAAGTGTATGCATCTTTTCCGCAGTCACTTTTCCGATACCGTAGAACTTTTCAACCGGAAGCTCTTCAATGAATTTCTCAGCCTTTTCAGGAGGTATAAGATAGAATCCGTCAGGCTTTTTTATATCTGAAGCGATCTTAGCCAGAAATTTATTTACTGATACACCTGCTGATGCTGTAAGCCCTGTTTTTTTTCGTATTTCATTCCTGATTTCTTCTGCAATTATTGTTGCCGAGCCTATACCTTTTTTATCGCTGGTAACATCAAGGAATGCTTCATCAATTGACAATGGTTCAATGATGTCGGTAAATTCTCTGAGAATATCGAATATTTGTTCAGATATTTGATGATATCTGTCAAATCTGTGCCTTACAAAAATCAACTCAGGACATAGTCGTTTTGCAGTCACAGATGGCATTGCTGACCTTACTCCATATTTTCTTGCCTCGTAGCTGGCTGCTGCAACCACATGTCTTGGACCGCTCCCTCCTACTGCCACAGGTTTGCCCCTGAGTTCAGGGTTATCCATCTGCTCAACTGATGCAAAAAAGGCATCCATATCGATATGGATTATTTTTCTCA
>DCVC01000015.1:0-3159 GCA_002328625.1 Bacteroidales bacterium UBA2198 | reverse complement strand
CCCACCTTTGACGATTTATCACTCATCTTTCAGGTTATCCGCTTTTTCTTTATTTTAGCAGAAAACGACAAATGAAGGTATTAGGTATAAACTGCAGTCCCAGGAAGGGAGGAAATACTGAGCTCATGATTAAGGAAGTGTTTAAAACACTTGAAAAAAATGAGGTTAATACTGAATTTATTCAACTTGGAGGGAAGAAAGTCAGTGGCTGCATTGCATGCTTGAAGTGCAGGAAAGCTGCCGATGGTAAATGCCATCAGGAGAATAAGTTAATAAATCTATGCATAAGTAAGATGGTCAGGGCTGATGCAATAGTAATTGGTTCGCCTACTTATTTTTCAGATCTTTCAACCGAAGCCAAAGCCCTTATCGATGTTGCCGGGTATGCGTTGAGAGGTGCAGGCAATCCTCTGAAGAGAAAGATAGGTGCAGCGGTTGTGGCAGTGAGACGCACAGGTGCCATTCATGCTTTTGACAGCATAAATCATTTCTTCCTTATCAATGAAATGATAATTCCGGGTTCCTCTTACTGGAATATCGGTATCGGGAAGGAGAAAGGAGAAGTGCTTGAGGACGAAGAGGCTATGAAGACCATGAAGGTGCTAGCAGAGAATATGATCTGGCTGTTGAAGAAGATAAAAAAGTAATCAGTCCTGCTCATCCAGCCAGGCAACTTTTTGTTCGGGTTTATGTTCTTTTCCCAGGATGTTTTTATAAAGCTCAGGCCTTCTGGCTTTTAAATATCTGTAACCTCCGGCTTCTTTGAGTTTCTCAGGGCTGAGAACTGCCGAGACAAAACAATCTTCAAGTTCCCGGCATTCGGCCACTATCTCACCATAAGGATCAATAATCATCGAGCAGCCGTTTTTCAGCTGGTTACCATCCATTCCGATCGGATTTGAAAAAACTGCATAAATACCATTATCATAGGCTCTGGCAGGGAGCCATTTCATCAACCAATCTCTTCCTTTCAGTCCGTCAAATTCGGCTCTCAGGGAATAAGGATCCTTTTTTCTGTTCTTCCACAGGTCTGGGTCGACAAAACCTGCTCCTGGCCGTGGCGATGGCGTACACATTGTAACATGAGGCATGAAAATAATATTTGCGCCAAGCAGAGTGGTTGCCCTTACATTTTCGATGATATTGTTATCATAACAGATTAGTATTCCGCATTTCCATCCGAAAAGTTTAAAAACAGTATATTTATTACCGGGAGAGATGTGAGGGTTAATAAATGGGTGTAATTTACGGTGTTTTGCTATAAGTCCTTGTTTGTCAACACATACATACGCTTTGTATATTTTGTTTTTCCTGTCTTTTTCAAAGAGTCCCGCTAAAATCGTAATATTATTTTTCACCGCTATTTCTGCAAGTTTTCCTATGCTGGCTCCTTCAGGGATATATTCCGCAAGATCAAGCATCTGACTCTTTGAAAATTTCCTTACGAAGGTGTATCCTGTGACTGAGCACTCATGAAAAGCTATAACCTGAGATCCCTCAGATGCTGCTTTTTCAGATAATCGTTCAATCACAGAAAGATTATACGATTTATCACCGCTTCTGTTTTCAAATTGAGCTGTGGAGATTTTTACAGGTTTCATATCATAAGAATTAAAGAGGCTGTTTCACAAGTAGTTTTTGGATTATTCTTCCTTTGTGTGATTTTGTGCTGTACTTTGTTATCCCCGCCTGAACGACTTTCAGTCGGGCAGGCTTTGTGGTTTGATGATTTAAATTTAACCACTAAGGGAGAAAGGACTTTTGAGACAACCTCTAAAATTAATAAATATTTTCCCTAATAATTTTCTCTTTCCACGTAATGAGTATGTAATAATTCGTGAGCCTTGTGGCTGTTGGGCCTACCCAGGAAATCTTTATAAAGAGCAAGTACTTCAGGATTTTCGTGGGATTTGCGTAAAACCATGTGTTCATCTTCAGAATAAATAGCCTTCATACGGTTTTCCCTTATTTCCATACTGGTCGGGATTGGTTGTCCGCCACCGCCTATACATCCTCCGGGACATGCCATTATTTCAACAAAATGGTATGGCGCTTTCCCTTTTCTTAACTGACTCATTATCTTATTTGCATTGGTCAGTCCGTGAGCAATAGCAACTTTAAGTTCAGCACCCTCAAGGAATTTCCATTCATCAACACAGCCCTCAATTTTTATTGTAGCTTCTTTTACTCCGTCCATTCCCCTGACAGGGGTAATGTTAAGGTTGGTGAAAGGAACTTCTCTGCCTGTAACTATCTCATAAGCGGTACGCAAAGCAGCTTCCATCACCCCTCCGGTTGCCCCGAAGATTGCGCCGGCACCTGTCGAATCGCCCATAATTGAATCGTATTGTGATGGTTTGAGGATCCTGAAATCAATTCCGGCCTGTTTTATCATAACTGCCAGCTCGCGTGTAGTAAGCACAAAATCAATGTCTTTATAACCGCTTGCACGCATCTCTGGTCTGTCAGCTTCGTATTTCTTTGCCGTGCAAGGCATCACGGAAACCGAAACCATCTTTGAAGGATCCAGTTTGCGTTTCTTCGCAAAATATGTTTTTGCCAGTGCTCCGAACATCTGCTGAGGGGATTTACAAGTGGACAGATTGGGCAGGAATTCGGGATATTTATGCTCTATGAACTTTATCCAGCCGGGGGAACAGGAGGTGAACATTGGGAGTGATGTTTTTTTGTCACCGTCCATCAGCACTTTTTTCAGACGTGTCAGCAATTCTGTTCCTTCTTCCATGATTGTAAGATCGGCACTGAAGTCGGTATCAAGTACTGAATCGAAACCAACCTGCCTGAGGGCAGTAACCATTTTTCCTGTAACTCTTTCACCAGGATCATAACCAAGGTCCTCACCAAGTGCAACTCTGACTGCAGGTGCCGTCTGTACCACAACATGTTTGTCGGGATCATATATTGCATCCCATACCTGATCGATATAAGTCTTTTCAACAAGAGCTCCGGTCGGACAGCGATTTACGCACTGGCCGCAGTTGGTACAAACGACGTGGCTCATGGGTCTGTCGTGAAAAGAAGAAATCTTCTGGTGCGAACCTTTGTTGGCAACAGCAATGGCTGAAATATACTGCAACTCAGCACATGTCCTGACACATCTCTGGCACCTTATACATTTGCTGTCGTCCTTGATGAAAG
>DCVC01000136.1 GCA_002328625.1 Bacteroidales bacterium UBA2198 | reverse complement strand
TTGCTATTTCGTATCATTTTGATTTTCAATCGTCAACACTTCGTGTGAAAAATTCTATGAATTTTTCAGGTTAAAACCTCCATGCGGGAAATATGCTAAATATTAGTAATTTTAGAACTTAATAAAAGTTCTGCATGTTTAGGTTTTTAACTCAGCTTGGCCGTTATTTCTTATTACTGAAAAAGGTATTTTCCAAACCTGAAAAGGCTGTCATTTACTACAAACTGACGATGAGGGAATTTGTTTACCTCGGACTTAATTCTATTGGAATCATAACTATTATATCTTTTTTCATGGGTGCTGTAATTACTCTTCAAACAGCTTATAACACAGAAAATCCTATTTATCCTACCTATTTAATAGGCCTGGGTTGCCGTGATTCAATAATACTTGAATTCTCATCCACTGTTGCGGCTTTGATACTTGCAGGCAAGGTAGGATCTAACATTGCCTCGGAGATAGGAACCATGAGAGTAACAGAACAAATAGATGCCCTTGAGATCATGGGAGTAAATTCCGCATCTTACCTTATTCTTCCAAAAATAGTTGCAACACTACTTTTTAATCCGTTCCTCACACTGATAAGCATTATTGTCGGAATATTCGGAGGCTGGATTGCAGGAACAATGGCAGGTGTTATAACATCCGAAGATTTCATTTACGGGATACAATACGCATTCATCCCTTATTATATAACATATTCACTCATAAAAACGCTGTTCTTTGCTTTTATAATTGCCAGTGTTTCTTCGTTCCAGGGATATTATGTTGAAGGCGGTTCGCTAGAAGTCGGACGGGCCAGCACTAAAGCAGTTGTGTACAGCAGTGTCCTGATACTGATGTTTAATGTAATCCTCACTCAACTATTGCTGTCATGATAAAGGTTCAGAATCTGTATAAATCATTTAATGGCAATATTGTCCTTAATGATATTTCAGTCACATTCGAACCTGGCAAAACAAACCTGATAATTGGAAGAAGCGGTTCGGGCAAAACGGTGCTTTTAAAATCGATTGTAGGCCTTCATGAGGCTGACAGCGGAGAAATCTGGTACGGTAATATTGATTTTATTAATCTCGATTTCAAAGCAAGAAAAGAGATCCGGAAAGAGATGGGAATGCTTTTTCAGGGAAGTGCACTTTTTGACTCGCTGACAGTCGAACAAAATGTCATGTTCCCTCTCGATATGTTTACTGATATGAATCCTGAAGAAAAAATTGAACGGGTGAATTTCTGCCTTAAAAGAGTTAATATTATTAATGCCAACAAACTGTTCCCTTCAGAATTATCAGGAGGTATGAAAAAAAGGGTCGCGATTGCAAGGGCAATATCACTGAATCCGAAATACCTTTTCTGTGATGAGCCAAATTCGGGACTTGATCCTATAACTGCAATATTGATTGACGAACTCATCAAAGAGTTAACTGAAGAGTACAGGATGACAACTATAGTGAATACTCATGATATGAATTCAGTAATGAAGATTGGAGAAAAAATTGTATTTATAAGCGATGGTATTAAATGCTGGGAAGGCAACAAAGATGAAATACTTCACTCCGATTGTCCAACACTAAATGATTTTGTTTTTGCCAATGCTCTTGCCAAACAATTAAGATCAGCTGAAAAGTAATGACCATTTGAACACTATCAATCTACCTCTTCGTAGTCAATGTATTCGCCGACATCTTTTGCCACCCCTTTGCTTCCTGTATTGCCAGTATGATTATTTTCATGCCGGTTTTGCGATGATCTTTTTTCTTCTTCAAAAAATCTCACAAATGACTTGACGATCAAGTATATTATTATAGCGACTAATATAAATCTGATCAATAAAACCATTCTTCTTTACATTTTATTACTTTCCTTCACTGCGTGAGCTACTCTTTTAACATCCTGTTGCCAAAAATAAGATTTATACCAAACCTGGTGTGTAAATTATTCCATCGTGCCGGAAGGGTAAAAGATGATCCCCCTTCCGTTGTTACCTTATTCCAGATAACAGGTATCCTGTCGGCAAAAAGATAAAATTGTACCACTCCGGCCCGCGCTGCAAAACCTAAACCCAGGTTATCATAATAATGATTGCTGGCAGTATAGCACAAGCTTGCCAGAAAAATATTTGATAAATTCATATTTGCCGATAATATCAGAGCCTGCTTTACCTGCTTGCCTAAGATCCTGCTGTGTGATAATACCCCAAATGAAAATTTGTCGGTCAGATTATACTTTCCTCCGACAGATACTCCGAAAGGAAGGGTCGTAGTAAAAGGTTCTTTATTGTCTGTTATGGTAAATGAGTTAACAAGTGAGTCTATTATTCCCTTGCCAAAATCTTCAAAAGTTACAGTGCCATCATAAACATCCTGCAAAGATAAGCCCTGAAAATCATAACTGCCCGCAACTTTAAGGTTGGTCAGGTCGGTTTTCCACTTAATAAAACCAAAATCTGTCACGGCTGCTGATACAATAATCCTGTCTGTTATCTTATATTCTGCCCCAATATCAAAACCAAAACCCGGATTAGTAGTGTTTGTCAGAAACTTCCTGATGCCATTGAAGTTATCAAATCTTTCATTGTCAAATTCAACGCTGTCAATTTTATTTTCATCATTTACATAAAATTGCAGAGGACCGGATATATTAAGTGCCATATCAGCATTAAGTGTATGAGTATAATCATTGTTTACGGTGAGTTTCAGAGCATTATTCTCTATTGATCCGGCAGCTACACCGAAAAAAAGTTTCGCTTTTGCCCCGATCCTGAGTTTTTCTGTTACATTTTTTGATGCCCCAAACCCCACCTCATGAAAATATCTTAAATCAGCCCTCAGCGATGATAAATCTATTGCCATACCTGCCATGTCAGCATTACCCAGAAATCCAAGCCTGATCAAATCGCCTGGGAATACGAGGTTACTTTCTGCCCTTTCGTTAATATCCATAAAAAAGCAAAGATCTTTACCTGCTGAAAAGCCAACTCCCAACAGTTGAACGACACTCTGTAATTCAACTGAGCTCCTTTCTTTTATCCTTGACAGAAACCTGTCTACATCAAAATCATCATGAATAAAGGAAATTATCGAATCTGATGGTTGTTTGCCCTTTAAGAAAACGTCAGAAAAGTTGATGAAGTTATTGTTGAGACTTAAATTAACACCTGAAATCACCGGCAATCCGATATATAATCTGCTTGAGGGTCGAAATGCAGGATTAAGCAAATGATTCTGGGGCAGGTTCATGAAGTACATGCCCTGGCTGTTTTGAGCTGTAACATCTGCCGCGAGAACTGAAATGAATAATAGTATTAAACATTTTATCTTCATGGTCACAAAATTAAATAATGAGACTTATTTATTATCAATTTCAAGTTTGTAGTTATAAAGGAATTTGTCGGTCCCTCCAACAATAAGGTTCCACCCGGTCTTTTCCGACAATTTGCCAATAGAGAACATTGATGCACCTCTCAGAGGGAATCCATTCATGGTCTTTCCGTTTTTGTTAATAAGATATATCAGTTTTCTGTCCATATCAACCACTCCGATTTTTTTATCGGAAGATGAAAAATTAAAATATATCGGACCTCCGAGGTTTTCTGATCCGAAATCTCTTGTAAATAACTCTTTCTTGTCATGGTCGTAAAGATAAAGTGTTCCTTTATCAATAAAAACATACTCATCAAAACCATCGCTATCTACGTCAAAAATATCGAATGAGTGGTCATCAGAAAATAGTCTGAATGAAAATTTCTTCACATTCCCATCGAAAAATATCTGCTGAACTGTACCATCAGGTGAAGAACAAACAATTGAGGATTCGGCCCCTTTGCTTAATCTCAGTCCTGAACCTTTTGCTTTAATAACTGCCTCCCTGGGATTAAGCCTGATATTTCCCTGGCGGTCAAGAAAATAGACTGATGATTCATCAGCGACTAAAAGGTAATCCTTTCCGGAGACTCTGCAAAAGATAACCTCAGAGTGTACAAAACCTGCGGTTCTGAATGTATTCCATCCTCTTACAACACTGCCACTCCTGTCATAAGCATAAACCTTTTTGTCTTCACCTGCAATAAGAATCCTGTAATCACGGTTGTTGTCATAATCAAAGAGTGCAAGGGAATTGGTAGCCGGTGATCTGAGTTTTACGGGATACCTTTCTACATAATTACCATTTCTGTCAAGAAGATGAAGATTTTCCTTTCCTGAAAACAGCAGTTGATATTTCCCGTTTCTGAAATAATCTATCATAAAAACATTCCCGGATATCTGCTCTTTCAGGGGCACCTTCCACAAAACCCGTCCTGCCGTATTGATCAGATATGCATTATTCTTCATGTCCTGTAAGAAAATCTCTTTTGCCCCCGTATTATGGTTGGTGAAAAAGAAAGGCTTTATGCTTGCCGTTGTGTCAAGAAGTGTTTCCCACTCTGTTCCGGGCTCTTCCCTTATCTCATCCTTAAATCTGATTGACAGACTATTATATAACATATCATTGCTCGATGCAAACTGGTATCCTGCTGCTTGTATCTTATCGAGCGACTTTTTATTTGCTCTGAGTCCTTTTATTATTTCATCATCAAGAAATCCGGAAAGGTAGTCAATAATAAGTGAAGGGATACAGTAGAAGAAATAGCCTGCCCTGCTTGGAAGAGTACTTTCAAAGTGCTTGTAATTCATGTCATTAGCCAACGTCTTGTTTAGCAGGTTATCATATAGAAATTTGTGGACAATATTATAGGAGCCACCTGTAATCATGTATTTGTCATAAAAAGTAAAATAAGAATCATCGAATCCGGGAGCAAAACCCGGCACAAGTATTGAATGTAGGCCGTTATCAGGAATTAAATAAACAGGAATTTTTGTCTGGTCGTCAGGCTGGAAATATCTTCGTTCTGCATTTGAGTTAAGGCTTCCAAGAAAAATCTGTTCGCACTGAACCCTGTTTTTCAATTCATAAATCAATAAAGTACTTTCTCTTACCGGTCTGTTCCTGATTTCCACAAAAGCCCGGGTTATTTCATTTCCGATATATGGTCTGAGTTTATCTGCCAGGTCAGACAACCACGCATCCGATGATGAATTGGTTCCCTTACCCATCAATTCAGGGGTAATCATCAGCGATTCAAAAAGAGCCGTTGATGACGGAAGTACTTTATATGTCTGAAATGCAGCAGGTTCAATAAACTTATATTTATAAAGATATTCTGCAGGATCAATACTTTCAGTATAACCACTTAGTGCAATGCCCTCTTCTGTTATATATATATCCCCTCCTGCACTTCCGGCAAGTTTTTCGATTTTGGTTTCCATGCCTTTGCCGCCTTCACCAAGAAATGATTTTATTAATTCCGGCAGGTTTTTGAAAACCAGGAATATTTTGTCTGCGTTCCTGCCCGAAGCCATAAGTATCCTGCCAAACCCTGGCATGTTTCTTATATCATTTCCCTGATCAATCCGGTAAAGGCTGTTCCTGAATGTCTGTCTTGAAGTGCTGCATATAAGCAGTCCTGAATTAACCATCACAAAAACAGTATCGTTCCTGTTTCCAGTCGAGTAAGGGAGTTCGAGGATAGTCTTTCCGTTGAGGTTCCTGTCAAATACTTTATGAACACCTGATTCATGCAAAAATTCTCTCACGTGCCGTAACCTTATTTCAGCAGGGATTGTCATCGAAACAAGAGGGGCAAGTCTTTTTGTCTTTGCCAGATGTAATGCAATTACTGTTTTCCCGCCTCCTGAGATCCTTTTGAAATCCTCATGATTCAGCTTATCTGCCAGATATTTGAGATTCAGGATGTAATCACCGAATTCGTTTATATTCGCTATCTCCCCAAAAAGTCCTTTTTCTTTTGTCAGTGTATTAATAAAGTTTTGAAAATCAGCTGTCTCTATAACAAAACATGCATCCGGGGCTATTGCTTTGTATGGATCTGTAAGAAGGTTCTTCCTGCCCTGATGAAGAAAATAACCAATTACAGCCAGGCCTGATATTAAAACAACAACAAATATTATTGAGATCTTTTTCCCCACTCTTCTGAAAGATTTTGATTTTTGTTTTACAATAATGAAAAGTAATTATTAGTCTGCAAGTTACAAAAATGAATAGATTTGGCACAGAATTTGATCTTATTTATACACAGGCAATCTCAATCATATACTTGATCCTTCAAGGGCAGCCAGGTCAAAAGCCTGGCTTTTATTATGCCTAAAATGACCTGTAACCGATTATTTCACGTACTTCCCTGATTGTTTTTGAAGCACTTTCGCGTGCTTTATCAGCACCTTCCGATACTACTCTTGCAAGATATCTGCTGTCGGCAAGGATCTCATTGATTCTGTTACGAATAGGTTCTGTAACTTGGATAATGTCCTCGGCAAGCTGTTTTTTCATTTCACCGTACCTGATCTCACAAGAAGCATGCTTGTCTGTGAAATATTTAACAGTAGAAGGATCCGAAACAACCTTCATTATTGTAAAGAGGTTCTTTACCGGTTCCGATGGTTCTTGTCCGGGTTCCGAAGGGCCGGTATCTGTTACGGCTTTCATNNACTTTGTTGGCTTTATGAATAATTATATCCGCAGCCATAAGAACCGGATAAGTCAATAATCCCGCATTTATATTATCAGGCTGTTTTCGAATTTTTTCCTTAAATGAGGTTGTCCTTTCAAGTTCACCAACATAGGCATTCATATTTAATAACAGATATAATTCCGTTACTTCAGGAACGTCACTCTGGATAAATACAGTTGCAATTTCCGGATCAATCCCGCAGGCAAGGTATTCTGCTAAAACCTGCCTGATATTGCCATGCAGGTCGTAAGGCTTGGGATGGGTTGTAAGTGAATGGTAATCTGCAATAAAGAAATAACACTTGTTTTCCTTCTGCATTTTAAGGAAATTCCTTATCGCACCGAAATAATTACCCAGGTGCAGGTTTCCTGTAGACCTTATGCCACTGACAACAATATCCATCTCCTTTTTCAATAAATTTTCCGTGCAAAGCTAACTCTTTTTTCAAAAAGTCAGCAAATTACTCCGCTGACAAAACAATTCCTTTAAAAATAGTACCTTTGCCCGATGAATACACCAATGGCCATGGAATCGACACGACAGAAAAAAGTATCAAGATTGATCCAGAAAGAGCTGGCCGATATCTTTTTAAAAAAAGGCAATGAGATCGTTACCGGAAAAATGGTTTCAATAACACGGGTAAGAGTAAGCCCTGACCTCTCTTTTGCAAAAGTATACATCAGCATCTTTCCTTCTGCAAATAAGGATGCAAGTCTTCATGCAATTCAGGATCATACTTCCAGGATCAGATATGATCTGGGACACAAGGTCAGATCACAACTTCGCATAGTCCCTGAAATAGCATTTTACATTGACGATAGCCTTGACTATATTGAAAGGATAGAAAACCTGCTGAAAACCTGAAAATCAGATGCAGTACGAGCCTCTCAAGAAATTGTTGGGAAGATTTTCTTCAGGATCTGTTTTTCTTAGAAAAATTCTCTACTTCCTTATTGATCTCATTCTTCTGAGAACCTGGCATGTTAAGAAATCATTAAAAACTATACTTCGGCTCTTCCCGGGAGATGCCTGCATCCTGGATGCAGGTTCGGGATTTGGACAGTATGCCTGGAGAATGGCCAGAATGAACAAACAATGGAAAATAAAGGCAATTGACATCAATGGCCAGCATGTTGAAGATTGTAAAAGTTTTTTCGATAAAACCGGCATGTCAGACAGGGTCACTTTTGAAAAAGGAGATCTGGTTAAATTTACAGAAAAGAACAGCTATGATTTTATCCTGTCGGTTGATGTGATGGAACATATCAAAGAAGATCAGATAGTATTTAAGAACTTCTTTAACTCACTTAAGGAAAATGGTATTATCCTGATCTCAACTCCCTCTGATAAAGGAGGTTCTGACGTCAATAATGAAAGTGATATTTCCTTTATAGATGAACATGTACGCAACGGGTACGGGATCAGAGAAATTGCAGAAAAACTATCAGATGCAGGCTTCCTGGGTATTGAAACAAAATACACATATGGTTTACCCGGAAAAATTTCATGGCATCTTTCCATGAAGTATCCAATCGGAATGTTAAATATTTCCAGATGGTTTATTATAATCCTTCCTGTTTATTATTTGATCTTCTCCCCTTTCATATTTTTACTGAACATTTTCGATCTGAATTTTACACACAGAACCGGAACGGGATTAATTATTATGGCTTCAAAATAAAACATAAGTGAGACTTTCATTATATATTGCCAAAAGGTATCTCTTTGCCAGGAAATCAAGAAACGCCATCAATGTTATCTCTGCTGTTTCTGTGGCCGGCGTTGCTGTGGGAACAATGGCTCTTATAATTATTCTGTCAGTATTTAACGGGCTGGAAATGCTTGTTCAGTCCATTTTTAATACTTTCGATCCACATCTTAAAATAACAGTCGCTGAGGGCAAAACCTTTGAAGCTGACACAGCAAAACTCACTCTTCTGTCAAATGTGGAAGGAATATCCTGTTATTCTCTTACTCTGGAGGAAAATGCACTTCTTAAATACGGCGACAGACAGTATATTGCTATAATAAAAGGGGTGGATGATTTTTATTCATGTGTAACCGGGATTGACAGTACGATCTGGGACGGGGAATTTTTACTGAAATCAGATAAGGATCGCCCCTTTGCAGTTCCCGGGATTGGAATTGCCAGATATCTTGGTTTAAATATCAATTTCATAACCCCGTTAAATATTTATGTTCCGCGAAGAACAGGAAGCGTAAATCTCAATCCTGAAAATGCTTTTGTCAGAAAATTTATTTTCCCTTCAGGCATCTTCCAGGTAGAACAGGAATATGACTCCAAATATGTTTATGTTCCTATCGATTTTGCCCGCGAATTACTCGAATACGATTCGGCTGTAAGTTCTATTGAGATAAAATTTAAAAATCAGGCTGATCCTGCCGGTATTCAAAAGAATGTGACAAAAATATTCGGCAGCGGATTTGTTGTTCAGAACAGGTACCAGCAGCAGGAGATCTTTTATAAAGTAATGCGTTCCGAAAGGCTGGCAATTTTCGTTATCCTTACATTTATTCTCATAATTGCTTCATTTAATATTATCGGATCGCTCACAATGCTGATAATAGAAAAAGAAAGAGATGTTGAAATACTGAAAAGCCTGGGAGCGGATAACAACCTTATCCGCAAGATATTTATCATTGAAGGATGGCTGATTTCGATTATTGGTGCGATCGCAGGTATTCTGTCAGGTTTTGTGATCTGCTTGTTACAACAAGAATATGGAATTGTCAGACTTCAGAGCGATTCACTGATCATGAAATCTTATCCCGTAGTCATGAAATTAAAAGATTTTATTATTGTCCCTTCCACTGTCCTTCTGATAGGATACTGGGCTGCCTGGTACCCTGTCAGGTATTTGACAAAAAAGTACCTTAGTAAAAATGAGAAACCCATTTAGCAAATTAGCCTTATGATCCGGAACATTCTCTTTATAGTGGCTTTTTTGTCATTATTGACAGCTTCATGCTCAGGAAGAAAAAATAAAGCTGAACACAAGAACATAATCCCTGAAAAAGATTTTATTTCAATACTTACTGATTTACATATTGCCGACGGACTCCTTTCTCTTCCCGAAATACGTTATTTGTTCTCAAAACATGATTCCATTATGACTTATATCGAAATTCTGGACAAATACGGGTATAATAAAGAACTGATGGATAAAACAATGAGGTTTTATTTTATTAAAAGGCCCAAAAAACTGTTAAGAATTTACGATAAGGTTATTGGCAGATTAAGCGAAGTAGAATCAGGGCTCGAAAAAGAAATGCCTTTTGTTTTTGTTCCAAAGGAAATTAATCTCTGGCAGGGGTATGATTCCTATTATTCCTTTTCTTATACTGATACAGCCTGGTTTGAGGTCCCAATAGAACTTCCCGGTTATTATACCCTCAGGTTTACAATTACAGTTTTTCCTGATGACCAGACATTTAATCCCCGAACTGGTATATATTTCTCGCATCCCGACAGCATTAGTACCGCGAGGAGAGATTATCTGCCTCAAATTGCTTTTATAAAAGACGGACGCAGGCATACATATAGTATTATCAGACTGATTTCCGGTTCCCCGCTCCCAAGCCTTAATGGATGGTTCATTGATTTTGAGGATCAATCCCCGGATCTGCACAGACATTACAGGATTGACAAGATTTCCCTGAAATTAGGTTATCACCTTGACTGATGAAACATTTTTCAGCTCAGTTCATTTTTACCAGCAACGGCCCTCCGCTGAAAAGAGGGATTATTACATGCGATGATGATGGAACGATTGTAAATATAGAAGAGACTGGCGGAGATCTCAGGGAGAGAGAATCTCTTGAATTTCACAACGGAATTATCGTCCCCGGATTCGTAAACTGCCATTGCCATCTTGAACTATCTCATTTAAAGGGTTCTGTTCCAAAAGGGAAGGGCTTGCCTGAATTTATCAAGTCAGTCAGGACATTAAGAGAACATAATAACATAAATGTCTCTTCATCAATTTATTGTGCCGATGAGGAGATGTACAGTGAAGGTATAGTTTTATGTGCCGATATCAGCAATACAACGGTGACCTTCAATCTTAAAAAAGAGAGCAAAATAAGGTATTTGAATCTCATTGAAGTTTTCGGTATTGATCCGGATAAAGCCAGCCTCAGGATGGATGAAATAAATAAGGTTGCTGTGGCAGCAGAAGAATTAAACCTGCCCTTCTGGCTGGTACCGCACTCCGTTTATTCAGTGTCATTGCCTCTTTTCCGTTTTCTGAAGTCAAAGTCTGTAAACAACAAAGTAACATCAATTCATTTTTTTGAAACAGAGGAGGAAATATCCTTCTTTTCCGGTAAATCAGGCTCACTCAGGAAATCCTATGAAGAAAGCGGTCTTTTCGCAGGTTCAACTGAAACTCCTGAAAATCACATTGATGCTGTAATGAAAGAAGTTACGTTATCAGGAAATCTTATTCTTGTACATAATACATACGTCGACAGGCTGAGTGTAAAGGAGATTATGTTGAGAGGAAATACATACTGGTGCCTGTGCCCTTCCTCCAATCTTTACATTGAAAACAAAACTCCTCCTGCAGAAATGCTTGTCTCCGAGGGGTGCGACATTGTAATCGGGACCGACAGCCTTGCTTCGAACGAAAAGCTTAGCATTGTTTCTGAACTCAGAATTCTTCAGGAGCATAACCCTGCGCTTAAGCTTGAAAAAATGATATCATGGGCAACAATAAACGGAGCCCTGGCTCTGGGAGAAGAAGAAATTTATGGTTCGATCGAACCCGGGAAAAGACCTGGACTACTTCTGCTCCAGAACGTTGATCTGGTCAGCATGAAATTACTTCCCGAAAGCAATATAAAAAGGCTTCTGTAAATTTTGTTAATTTTGAGCCGGCTGAAAGGAAAGTTAAATGGCAACATTTCTGTTTGATAAGATCATTTTTGGGCCCGTTAAAAGCAGGAGGCTAGGCATTTCGCTGGGAATCAATTTGTTGCCCTCTGCTAATAAGGTTTGTAATTTCAATTGCATATACTGCGAATGCGGTTGGACATACAATATTAAGAACTTTGAGAGGCTTCTTCCTTCAAGGAATGATGTCCGCAATGCTCTTGAAAAAAAACTCGCAGAAATGAAAGAACATAACAGAGCTCCCGATGTAATTACATTTGCCGGGAATGGAGAACCAACACTCCATCCTGCATTTCCTGGTATTATAGATGACAGCATTGAACTCAGGAACAAGTATTTCCCTGAAACAAAAATTGCAGTTTTATCCAACTCAACAACTATAACATTTCCTTTAATTAAGGAAGCTCTTCTGAAAGTTGATATGAACATTCTGAAGCTTGATTCGGGATTTGACCTGACTGTCAGAATTCATAACCAGCCGAGGGTGAATGTGAAGGTAAAAGAGCTGATCGAAAATCTTAAGAAGTTTAACGGACAACTTATAATTCAGACTCTCTTTGTTCGCGGGTCATATCATGGAAAAGCAATTGACAATACAATACCCGGAGAGCTCGATGAGTGGCTAAAAGCGATTAAACTGATAAAACCATCAGAGGTAATGATCTACACTATATCAAGAGAAACTCCCTCGGGCGGGCAACTTCACAAAGTACCACTGAAGGAACTTAATAAGATTGCTGCCATGGTCCGAAAACTTGGCATTGAAACACGTGTTTCCGGCTGAAATTGAATAAAAATCTTAATATCCTGATTTGTCCCCTTGAATGGGGTCTGGGTCATTCAGGCAGAATGATCCCTCTCGCCTCCAGGCTGCGCGACATGAATAACAAAGTTTTTATCGGTGCCGGAAAAGAGCACCTTGCCTTTTTCAGGACCGAAGTGCCCGGATTAAATTATATCGATTTCCCGGGATTCAGTCCATCCTATTCACGGTTTCTGCCTCAATATATTACTCTATTTCTCAAAACTCCCCTCCTCATATATTATATAATCCGCGACCATTACAGACTGGAAACCATTGTGCGCAAATACTCCATCGATTTGGTAATCAGTGATAACCGCTTTGGTGCCTGGAACAAAAAAATCACATCGGTATATATTACCCACATGCCCGTTATTCCTTTCCCGAAATTCTTCAGATTATTTGAAAAGATCGGGGTCATCCTGCACAGATATATTATAAGGAAATATTCCTGTTGTTTTATTCCTGACCTTCCGGGAGAACTAAATATATCAGGCAGATTATCGCATAGAGTAAAACTTCCGGAGAATACAAAGTATATTGGAATTCTGTCAAGGTTTGCAGATATTAAAGCAGATTCAGAAAATAATTCCGGGAAACCTTTACACACCTCTGTTATTCTTTCGGGCCCTGAGCCCCAGAGAAGCGTACTGAAGAAAAAGCTGATCAGCATCCTGACGCGAAAAG
>DCVC01000315.1 GCA_002328625.1 Bacteroidales bacterium UBA2198 | reverse complement strand
TCCTTGTTCCTGTTTCGTCATGCAAAAAGGAGGATCCTCCGGATCCTGATCCAAATCCTGTTACAGGAATAACTCCTGCACAAGCCAGGGATAGCTTGTACTATCTGATGAATCAATGGTATTACTGGTATAATGAGATGCCTGCCGTAAACAAAAACAGCTATGCGGATCCTTATAAGCTGATGGAAGCCATGAGATATAAGCCAATCGACAGGTGGAGTTTTGTGGCAGACTATAATGAGTTTATTGCACAGATGCAGGGAACATTTGTCGGACACGGATTCAGAATCGGGATCGACAATGAAGGAAAAGCAAGAATTGCAATGATATATTCAAAGTCCCCGTTGTACTCCGGGGGAGTGCGCCGAGGGTGGATCGTCAAAAAAATAAATGATGTTGATATCGCGCCTATTCTTATAGCAGGCGACGGAGCAGCTTACAGCAGTGTAATCGGACCGGGTCAGGCAGGCATTACCAATACTTTTCTCTTTCAGAAACCCGATGGAACAGAGGTAACAATCAGTTCCACCAAAAGCAGTTTTACAATAAATTCGGTGCTGTTATTTGATACCCTGCACCTTTCTTCAGGAGTAACCGGACATCTGGTTTTTGAGTCATTTATTCAACCCTCATCCCAGGAGCTGACCACTGCATTTGAATTCTTCAAGACAAGTAATGTTAAAGATCTTATCCTGGATCTCAGATATAATTCCGGAGGGTACCTTTATGTGGCCCAGGAACTTGCAAGCTATATTGTTGGTAATGAGCCTGCTACTGCACAGGAGACCTTTGCAAAACTCCAGTATAATAATAAGAACTTAAAGTATAACACACCCTTTCCGTTTAAATCGATGTTGTATCATCTCAACCTGCAGCGGCTGGCAGTAATCACAACGAGGCTTACAGCCTCGGCAAGTGAAGCAGTATTGAACGGACTCACCCCATATATGGATGTTATAACCGTTGGAGATACAACAAACGGAAAACCTGTGGGAATGAACGGCTGGGATGTAGGTGAAAAATATTTTTTCTGGCCTGTCACCTTCAAAATAGTGAATAAAAATAATGAGGGAGAATACTTCGATGGCATCATACCATCAAAACTGCTCCCTGATGATATCGCACACGATTTTGATGACAGAAATGAAATGTGTCTTAAAGAGGCTATTCATTACCTGACAACCGGATCAGTCTCGGCTAAAGGAATAACATTATTCAAACGTTATCCGGGCTTTTCCGAAAAACCTTCATGGATGGACAGCGGATTTACCGTAGTTAAGTGAAAAACTAAATTGTATTATACTGTCACTTGAGAAAAAAACCTAACGAAAGGATTATCCTGGGAATTGACCCTGGCACAAACATAACGGGATATGGCGTTATTAAAGCAAACGGAGTAAATCCTGAACTGATTGCAATCGGCTCGATCGATCTTGCTAAATTTGATGATCACTATCTTAAGCTTAAACATATTTTTGACCGGATAATTGGCATAATTGATGAATTTCACCCCGATGAACTGGCTGTTGAGGCTCCTTTCTACGGTAAGAATGTCCAATCAATGCTGAAACTGGGACGAGCCCAGGGAGCTGCCATTGCGGCAGCTCTAAGCAGGTCGCTTCCAATCTATGAATATGCGCCGAGAAAGATAAAGATGTCCATAACCGGACGAGGTTCAGCATCAAAAGAACAGGTAGCTTCAATGCTTGTGCACATTCTCCGGTTCAACAGAAAGGAAATAAAACTGGATGCCACCGATGGCCTTGCAGCAGCATTGTGCCATTTTTTCCAGACAAACAGCCCTGCCGTGAATTCATCTTTTAAAAGCTGGAAAGAATTCATGAACAAGAATCCTAAAAGAGTTAAAAAACAGTAGACGGATCAGAATGATGCAAATGCCATGACCAGTACACTTACCCTGGTTTCTTCAATATTGAGGATCTCATTTGCACAAGATTCTATAGTTGAGCCAGTTGTGATAACATCATCAACAAGAAGAATATGTCTTCCGCGTAATAGCATCTGATCAGTCACCCGGAATATTCCTTCAACATTTGTCCATCTTTCATACCTCGACTTTCGTGTTTGTGTCCCGGTTTTAGTCATTCTTACCAGTGAGTCTGTTAAAACAGGTAATCCTGTCACCTCAGAAATACCAGATGAAATACAATCACTCTGATTAAATCCACGCTGCCGTTTTTTTGACGGATGAAGCGGGACAGGAATGATTGCGTCAATACCTTCAAAAAATCCTGAACTAAGAAGGGACAACGAACATATTCTGCCAAGCTCAGTACCGGCATCTTTTATGCCCCTGTATTTCAGGTTATGAATAATGTTTCTAATCCGGCTGCCTCTGGTATAGAATGAAAATGCCGATGCCTTTTCAATCATGCATCTTCCCCACAAAAGCTGAGCGACAGGATTATCATTTTTCAGATGGAAATTGGTCCTGGGAATAACCACAAAACATTCCGTACATATAAGGTTTTCATTCCTCATCAAATGATTACCGCATCCACAACACAGGCGCGGAAAGAGGAGACTAATAAAATCGTCCCATAAATAGTACAGATAATTCATGCAGCGAGCTGAATTAGTATTGTAAAGATAATAAATAATTCAGGTTGCCGTTTCCTCAGGCAGATTTATCTGAAAAAATGAGTGGTTAAAGGATAACTTTACTGATAATGGATTCTGCTATTCTTTCAAACTCCCCGGCCGAGAGTTTAAGTTTGGGATTTTTAAAGTTGATATCCTCCATCGAATCCATGGGGACCAGATGTACGTGTACATGTGGTACTTCAAGACCGATAACAGCCACACCGATCCGGTTGCATGGGATGGCACTTCTGATTGCCAGTGCCACCTTTCTTGAAAAAAGAATCAGTCCGGTAAGTTGATCATCGCTCAGGTCGAAAATATAGTCTGTTTCAACCTTCGGAACCACAAGCGTGTGTCCTGCCCTCAATGGGTTTATATCAAGAAAAGCAAAGTAATTGTCATCTTCAGCAATCTTGTAGCAGGGTATCTCCCCGTTAATGATTCTGGTAAAAATTGTAGCCATAATAAAAATTTTTATTCCGGTTACAAGGAAATAGAAATTATCTCAAAAGGAATTATACCTGATGGGACTGTAATCTGAACCGTTTCACCCACTTTCTTTCCGATAAGCCCCTGTGCGATGGGAGAATTAATTGCAATTTTGCCTATTCTGAAGTTTGCTTCACTTTCAGGAACCAGCTGATATTCCATTACTGTATCATTTGACTTGTTTCTGATCTTTACCTTGTTCAGTATTCTTACAGTTGAAGTGTCAATTTTCGTTTCATCAATTATCCTTGAGCGGTTAATAATATCTTCAAGCCTGGCTATTTTCATTTCGAGCATACCTTGTGCTTCCTTGGCGGCAGAATACTCAGCATTCTCCGTCAGGTCACCTTTATCTCTGGCATCCGCAATCAGCTTCGAAATCAAAGGGCGCTCCACACCTCTCAGGCGGTCAAGTTCTTCTTTCAGTCTTTGAAGACCCTCTTCTGTCACATATAATACATCTGACATCTTCTCCGTCAATTAAAAAACAAGAAGAATTCCGGAATTTCCGGAACTCTTCAATAACAAATATATAAAAATTTTTAGACAATAACAAGAAAAATTGCTAAAAACAGCAATATTTCTATTAATACCTCTTGCTATCTGTCATTTTTTGTATTTTTTACCAGCTTTCCTGGTGTTTTTTGCAACATTTCTGTTCTTCTCTCTATACCTGTTCTCGGCTTCTCTTCTATTTTCTTTCATACGGGCCTGTACTTCAGGCGTTTGAATTTCAACAGCTCTTTTTTGTGACTTTTTCACAAAATCATCATATTCTTTGTTCAATCTTTTTTCATTAGCTGCCTGCTTCTTTTTTGCTTTTACCACACCACGTGATTCTTTAATCTTCGCTTCTTTTTTATTATCGAGAGATTTCCCGAAAAGCCAGCGCTCCGGATTTCTGATGCTCCTTTTGTAATTCTGGGCTTCACAGACAGAGATTGAGAGTGATACAAAAATAACAAGGGTTATGAGATGTTTTATTGATAAATTATTCATATTCTTGCGGTTACAATAAATTTTTTATGTGCACGTTAAATTTACAGCGGTTATCATAATTTTGTACAGATAAATTCAAGATAATGAGATATGGTTCAAAAATAAAGCTTTTTTTAATTGTTGCCATACCGGTATTTGTTTTGTGCAGTTGCAGAAATGCAAAGAACGATGTGATTCCTGATGTCTATGTGAATTTTACTATCGACCTGCTTGACCCGCAGTTTATTAATCTTAGTGCAATGGGTGGTTCAGATACGATTGACGGCCGGACAAATAACTGGGGTTACAGGGCAGAGGGATTTAACGGCAATGGAATAATTGTCTATACAGGACCGGATGAATATTACGCTTACGACAGAACATGTCCTCATGATTATGCAGTGAACGGATTGAGCGTCAAAGTTAAAATTGATCCGGTTGATTTCACTTCAGCGGTCTGTCCGCAATGCGGTACAAAATACGGGCTTTCTGTTTTTGGTACACCTGTTTCAGGCGTCAGTAAATACCCTCTTAAAAATTACAAAACACGGTTTGACGGCAGGTATATTACAGTCTGGAATAATTAGCACTTATTAATATCTGTAATGATCGGGCTTAAAGGGTCCGTTTTGATCAACACCTATATATTCAGCCTGTTCTTTTGTAAGCCTTGTAAGCCTGACCCCAAGCTGATCCAGATGCAACCTGGCAACCTCTTCATCCAGATACTTTGGCAGTCTGTAAACTCCAATAGCATAATCATTCTTCCAAAGATCAATCTGGGCCAGTACCTGGTTACTGAAAGAGTTACTCATGACGAATGAAGGATGTCCCGTGCCGCATCCCAGGTTTACCAGTCTTCCTTCTGCAAGAATGAAGATAGCATGACCGTCGGGAAAGAGATATTCGTCAACCTGGGGCTTGATATTTATTTTTTGAATCCCTTCCGTCACGTTAAGATTATCGACCTGTATCTCATTATCGAAGTGACCTATGTTACAAACAATTGCCTGATCTTTCATTTTCAGCATGTGTTCCAGTGTTATCACATCCCTGTTCCCTGTTGCAGTAACGAAAATGTTGCCTTCATCCAGAGTATCTTCAACAGGCTTCACCTCAAATCCCTCCATTGAAGCCTGTAGTGCACAAATCGGATCAATCTCAGTTACTATCACCCTGGCGCCATATGCCCGCATCGACTTTGCACATCCTTTTCCCACATCACCATAACCGCAAACGACAACCACTTTACCTGCTATCATCACATCGGTTGCCCTTTTCAGTCCATCTGCAAGCGATTCGCGGCATCCGTAAAGATTATCGAATTTTGACTTGGTAACCGAGTCATTTACATTTATTGCAGGCACAAGCAGTTCACCTTTTTCCAGCATCTGGTACAACCGGTGAACGCCGGTAGTGGTCTCCTCTGAAATGCCCTTGAGCTCACTTACTGTACGATGCCATTTACCGGGTTCCATTGCAAGCAAACCCTTCAGTGTTGAAAGAATGACAGCTTCTTCCCTGCCTGAAGGCTCCTTATTTAGGATCTCAGGGGCATTCTCTGCCTTGTACCCAAGATGTACCAGAAGTGACGCATCTCCGCCATCATCAACAATAAGATTAGGGCCCTTCCCTTCCCGGAACGAGAGTGCCTGTGCAGTGCACCACCAGTAATCTTCAAGCGACTCACCCTTCCAGGCAAAAACGGGGATCCCTCTCTCAGCAATGGCTGCAGCAGCATGATCCTGTGTGGAGAAGATGTTACAGCTTGCCCAGCGTACATCGGCACCAAGCTCAACAAGCGTCTCTATCAGAACAGCGGTCTGAATGGTCATGTGAAGTGACCCTGTAATCCTGGCTCCCCGAAGAGGCTTTTCAGAAAAATACTT
>DCVC01000109.1 GCA_002328625.1 Bacteroidales bacterium UBA2198 | reverse complement strand
TCGACTCTCACTTTCGTTCTCACTCTTTTTCTGTACCCCGGACCTGCATGGCAACAGATACATTATCTGACTCTGGCTCCCCTATAAAATTGTCCGAAGACCAAAATTTGAACTGAGGGCAGGTGTCAACTTCAGCACCTTCTGTTCCGGATTTGCTGTTAATGAAGAAGATATCCTGAAAGCAGAAAGATACTTTGCCTTTGCCATAACCGGAACTTACAGGTTGTCTCCCGTTTCTTCCCTCAGCCTTGATTACTGGAGCGATAATGGCCTGGAAAAAGGGAGCCTGAGCGGCCATTTCATTGCCCTTGCATTTGACAGGTCGGAAATAAGCCTTGGAGAAAAGGCTTTCACATCGGTCAACCTCATGCTATTCTATATCAACTATAATGGTGAGAACGACGGGTTGTTTGTTTCACCAAGGATTGCATTTTCAGTTAGAAACATCCCGTCTTCAATCTTCTTCCAGGCGACACAAGCTATCCAGAGTAATATATCACCATGGCCGGGATTCCGGTGGAATGTCGGGATAAGTTATAATCTATGAAAATGAGTATGAAGCCGGCTTTTTTGCCTGTTGTGCCCGGTTCTGTAAATTCGGTTAGTTGGATGACTTATCCCATTTATCAGGCAGAATACATTCAAAGTTAATAATTTCCGAATGCTCGCTCCCGCATCGCCAGCCGGAACCTTAACGAAGGTTGGCTCCCACTTTTACTCTTATTTTGGTACCAGGAACGGATAAAAGTTTCGACCATTTTGACAAAGATCTGTTAGGCTGTAACCGGATACGGGAATACTGATACAAGTTTAATCCTTTTCCCTTCCTGCTGGGATCTATGGGCCGCTTCAATGATTTCCAGGACATGCAGGGCGTGCTCGACATTTATTTTGGGCTCAATTCCGGTAGCCATGCTTTCACCCACGACTTTTGCGCCTTCCTGCCATACGTATCCGCCCTTGTCGGTGCATACCAGCTGGGGTGATTCCGTTTCCGAGGTTTCAAGCATAATTCCGTTTGTTTCCCAGTCGTATCCCAGGAGACGAATATTTCCTTTGTCGCCGAATATCTGAATAGAGTGCAACATCTGACTCCCTGCAGTATGTCCGTGCGGATCGAAGAAGTTGAATCCGCACATCACATGGCTAATTACATTATTGTCATGTTCAATCAGGATGTGAGCATTATCCTCTGCTTCCACATTGATTTTCCCTTTGTCGTCAACAGTTCTCTCTCTTTTGACGATGCTCAGCATGGCCATAACACTCCTTGCAGGTCCGAGCAGTCCGGTCAGGGTTGTCATATTGTAAACCCCCAGGTCGGGCATGCTGCCGCCGCCCTTCTCATAAAAAAAGGCGCTCCAGTCCGGGCCTGTATGGCCATATTGCGCATGGGCACTTGAGATCAGTCCCAGTTTGCCGTCCCTGATGATTTGGCTCATGTATGCAAACTGTGGGCTGTTAACTACGGCCGGGGCGCCCCATAAGCGGAGATTCCTGCTATTTGCAATATCGAGCAATCCTTTACCCGCAGCATAAGTGTTAGCAAGGGGTTTTTCGCTCCAAACATGTTTCCCGGCCAGCAGTGCTTTTTTGTTAAGTTCCTCATGCACCTGCATGTCGGTGAGTGTCACCATCATATCGAAAGGTACTCCTGCCAGCATTTTATCGATATGAAGATAGGTTTGTGCATTGACATTATACTTCTTGTTCTGCGCAACAGCCCTGTCGTATTTTATATCGCAAAGACTCACAACATCGATCATTTCTGATGCAAGCAATTGGGGAAGGTACATATTGCTTACGCTTCCGCATCCGATTACTGCAACCTTAATTTTTTTTACGGAGGTTGATGTGGCCAAGCTTTCCAGCGATGAAACAAGCATTCCTGCACCGGCTGCAGCAGAAACCCGTAAAAACCTTCGGCGGTCAATGCTACCTGAGTTATTCCTTGATGTTTCCATGGTTTATGAGATATATTCAAAATGGTTTGTGCATAAAATTAATACATTTAGCAAACAAAAAAAGAGACGAGAGTGCTCACTCTCGCTCTCACTCTCGCTCTTTTTTCAGTACCCCGAACGGATAAAAGTTGCAACCACGGGTAATATCCTGAAATTAAATCTTCTTCAATAATTCAGTCACCTGGTTATACAATTCCGGAATTTTGCTCTTAATGACATCATGCTATAGAGTAATTTAACTCCATGTTATCATGAATTAACCGATCCCTCATTCCGGCCATTTCTTTCCACTTAACCATATTCCATCTCATCTTGAAGTCTGCCGGGGTTTTCTTTGTTATGGGCAAATAGCTATAACACTGACCTCATCTCACCGCTGTAAATTTACCACCTAAAGTCAGAGTTAATCACATGATCTACATATATATAAACTTTTTCCTAATTGGCTGAATCAGTGTAATACGGCCGATTTATGCAGCTCAGGGTACAGAATGAATGTGGGCGTATGTCATGACTCATCTTTACTGAACCGTTCTTTTAAATCAACTAATTGATTTCGGGTGTATATTTAATTCATTTGATAAAAAAAAACGGTACTTTGACAGCTAATAAAGTTGTTATAAATTAGGGTGAAGATCGGTTTTTAAACGATTTTTTATACGAATTAAACCCAAATCAAATGAAGTCATTAAGCTTTTTCCCGATGGTTTTTTTATTCCTGTTTCTCAACCTGCCTTCGCAGGCAAAAGAGAACATCAGATTGTTTGCCAATAATGATTCAAAGCAAATTCAGTTTGCCGTTGGTGAGATACAGAGCTCGTTAAATGAAAAGGGGCATGAATCCGTTGTCCGGCCTGTTTCACACATCAGCCAATTGAAAGATGATGAGCACAATATTGTACTGCTGAATATTGCCGATAAGGCCAGTTTACAATTTTTGGTTGCTTTAGAGATTAACGATATTGAAAAATTGAAAAGTGAAGGTTTTATTATTCAAAAAAGCAACGGGAATAGTAAAACCATCTTTATAGCAGGTAAAGATGATGCCGGTGTAATGTACGGCGGGCTTGAAGTTGCCGAAATCATTCAGTTTCGGGGAATTGATGCCATTAATAACCAGTTACAAAACCCGTATATGAAGGTCAGGGGAACCAAGTTTAATATCCCGCTGGATGTGAGAACCCCAACCTATACCGAACCTTCGGATGCAGCTCAGAATAATATGGCCGAGATGTGGGATTTCGAATTTTGGAAAGAGTATATTGATAACCTTGCACGCTACCGGTACAACACTATCTCCCTATGGAACTTGCATCCTTTCCCATCGATGGTGATAGTTCCCGACTATCCGGAGGTTGCTCTGGATGATGTTCGCAAGAGCACTGTGGAATGGGTGGAAAATTATTCTCTAAACGGATGGGGATTCGATGCCCCGGAAATTGTGAATAATTATAAGGTTATCAAAAAAATCAGCATTGATGAAAAGATTGAATTCTGGCGCAAGGTGATGGCTTACGGCAAGCAGCGAAATGTACAGTTTTTCATTGTAACCTGGAATATTTTTGTATACGGAACCGATGGTAAATACGGCATCACCGATAAACTCGAAAACCTGGTTACAATCGACTATTTCCGGAAAAGCATAAAACAGATGGTGCTCACTTATCCTGACCTTGCCGGAATAGGGCTCACCACCGGTGAAAACATGTATGATTATACAACAACACAAAAAGAAGAATGGGCCTTTTCTACCTATGGACAGGGAGTACTTGATGCAATGAAAGAACAGCCCGGACGGAAAATTAACCTCATTCATCGCCAGCATCAAACTCAGGCTAAAG
>DCVC01000261.1 GCA_002328625.1 Bacteroidales bacterium UBA2198 | reverse complement strand
CTTTCCTTAACATTACCATCTACATACTTTGTAAAAAGAAATTTGTAAAGTTCTTTCCACTGTGATACCGTTTTGTTACCTGCTTTGACCGAATATTCTGTCAGGAATTTAACAGCTTTCTTATGACTTTTTTCATATAATTCCGCAGCTGACTTGTCGACATCAGCGGTCTCGGTAACATAACCATCTTCCAGTTCTCTCTGCTTGTTCTGCAGGTCATCTATCAGTAGCCGGGTGCGGGTGTAGGCAAAGTTGGTTACCTGGTTAAATACCCAGAAACCTGAGTCTTCGCTGAAAGTCATCATATCTCCGTTGCCTGCTGCAAATGCTTCGGGAACCCTTGTTATTCCGCAATAGATAGGTGAATATACAGTATAGTAGGTATCATCAACACCAAACCAGAAGATACCTCCAACCGGATCAGGCAGCCATGAACGGCTCTGAGCAACAAATGAGAAACCTGTCTGTTGTGTTGAAATAGCTCTTTCATGTATGTATGTAACACCATCAACCTTCCATGTCATAGGTCTCCATCTTACCGTACTTCCATAAGGTCCTGCGCCAACATCTTTGGTCATATCCATCGGTGTGTCCTGGTAGTAATTACGCATCATAGCCATCACATCCTTCACACTGATCTTATTATCAGGCTTTATCCACAGCGGCATCCGGTTTGCTAAGTTTTCACCCATTGCATAATCGAGATATTGAGCCATCTGACTGTTCACCATATTAAAACCTGACCATACCCTTGCTTCACAAAACCTTGCGCCGCCAAAGTCCAGAGGTGCATAAGTGTCGCTGAAACTGAAATCCTTGTCTGCACCCTCATACCATCCTAAACCGCGGGCAACATCTATTACATCATAAGCATAAACTGTTTCTACTTCAGGATTGTGAATCTTGTTTAGTTCTTTTGAGGTGATCGATTTTACCCCGTCAGCTAATGGAAAGGTTGTGATCCTCGGATGATTAGCATGTCCGGAAATATATCCGTCGGGAATTCTCCGGGCAACCCACACTGCACCTTTTTTACCCTGTCCTTTGCCCACAAGTTCCAAAATCCATGCTTCATTGGCATCGGCTATTGAAAAAGACTCACCTGAACTTGCATAACCATGGTCGCTCAATAACCGGGAAAAAGTGGAAATAGCTTCTCTGGCATTTTTCGCACGTTGAAGAGTAAAATAAATAAGGGTGCCATAGTCAATAATTCCTGTTGAATCAGCAAGTTCAGGACGTCCGCCAAAAGTTGTTTCCCCTATGGAGAGCTGGTGCTGATTCATGTTCCCGACTACAGAGTATGTGCGAAGAACCTGGGGAATGCTTCCCAGAAATTTACCTGTGTCCCACTCATAAACGTCCACCATTGATCCGGCAGACCAGGTTTTTGCAGGCCAAAAATACAGCTCTCCGTAAAGAACATGTGAATCTGCAGAATAAGTTATCATTACAGATCCATCCTTTGATGCTCCTTTTGTAATAAGAAAATTTGTGCAGGCACTCGTTTTTTGCTCCGGTAACAGACCTGCTAACAAAACCAGCAGTGAAATACTTATTGATCTTCTCATAAAATAAAATTAGTTATTTACATATCATTATTACTGTTTATTAACTATAGAACCACAAAGGTAACAAGCTGAACAAAATTTCAAAGGATAAGTCAGATCAATTTGAGCAAAGAAATGATACTCTTGATTTTTTCAATGTCGGTCACTTTTCGTGAAAACTCGGGAATACCAGATATCCCGCCCATTGATATTCCCTGTCTCCTGAATATCATCTCGCTATCAATTATTTTTCTTCCTGTAAGATGTATCTCTTTTGCCCTTGTTATAGAGGCTGCCAGAGTAATATTGGTTTCATCTATTCCTCCACCCGGCATTATTATTATCCTTTCATCTGCCTGAACAATGAGCTGTCTTATAAGTTCGAGACCATCAACGGCCTTATTTCTCAATCCTGAAGTAAGTAGTCTTGAAGCTCCGGTACTAATTACATCCTCCAGCCCCTGTAATGGTTCGGAACACATATCGAACGCCCTGTGGAAGGTTGCTGTCATCGGATTTGCAAATTCAATAAGCCTGGCGCTACGGTCAATATCAATTGTACCTTCAGGTCTTAAGATACCCAATACAACTCCATCAACACCTGATTCTCCGCAGATGTCAATATCTCTTCTCATGATGTCATATTCAAGATCAGAATAAAGGAAATCTCCTCCCCTGGGCCTTATTATGACATTGAGCCCGATATCAAGGTTGTTTCTGGCTGAAACTATTGCTCCGTAACTGGGAGTGGTGCCCCCTTCAGTAAGATTATCACAGAGTTCAATACGGTCAGCACCAGCCTCCTGAGCACTAATGGCTGATTCAACACTGTCAACACAGATTTCAAGACTGATACTCATTCTCATTGATCGGATTATTCTCGTTATACTGTCACTGAAGGATGCGATGTGGATTGATATTCCCAAAACCTCTTGATCCTGATAAAAAGAAGACCAATTTTAATGTTTCAGTTATATAAAAATAGCAATATTTTCTGTATAATTGTGCATTCTAAAAATAATAAAATGAAACCAACTCTGTTAGTTCTGGCTGCCGGAATGGGCTCCCGTTATGGAGGTAATAAACAACTCGACGAAGTAGGCCCTTCAGGTGAAACAATAATTGATTATTCAATTTATGATGCAATAAGAGCCGGTTTTGGAAAAATAGTCTTTGTTATAAGAAGAGATATTGAGGATCAGGTAAAAGAGAGATTTGTTGAGAAGTTAATGGGGAAAATAGAAGTTGACTATGTTTTCCAGGAGATTACTGATCTTCCCGAAGGGGTTCAGGTGACGCCTGAACGTCAGAAACCATGGGGAACCAGCCACGCAATTCTTGTTACTGAACACAAAATAAGAGAGCCTTTTGGTGTGATAAATGCCGATGATTACTATGGTGTTGAATCTTTTAAGATACTTCATGATTTCCTTCTGTACGATATGGATCCTGATTGTTATACCATTATCGGGTATAAACTAGGGAACACTTTATCCGATCATGGACATGTTAACAGGGGTGTTTGTAAAGCAGATCCAAACGGATTACTTCAGCATATAGTCGAAACACGACAGATTGAGAAAACCGGTAGCGGGGCAAAAGCTCCCGGGCCAGAAGGACAGGAACTCTTCTTTACAGGCGATGAAATAGTTTCAATGAATCTTTTTGGCTTTAAACCATCCTGCTACCATTTTCTCAGAGAAGAATTCACCAACTTCGTTAATAATCATGGGATGGATCCTAAATCAGAACTGGATATACCAACTTCGCTGGATAAGTTTGTAAAGAATGGTGATATCAGAATTAAGATCCTTATGAGCAATGAGAGGTGGTTTGGCGTTACATACCGGGAAGACAAACCTTTTGTTGTGGAGAATATAAAGAAGATGATCAGAAAGGGCATCTACCCGGCAAGGATATATTAAATATTCCCCAAACAGGAGGGGTGAGGATAAGGTTCTTACCAGGTAAATTCACAAGTGTACACACTTTGATTATCCCTGTTGTCAGTCACCCTCAGGGAAAAAGTATGATTAGATCCCTTTTGAATTCTCTTTGAATCAAACCGGTAAACAAGCAGACTATTCTTCTGATCGTACTCAAACAGCGCCCATTTTCCGTCAATTAAAGGCTCATAAGATTTTATTCCCGAAAAATTATCCGTAATCCTGATACGAAGTTCATTCCTTCCTGTTAAGTCAGCTCCCGGAAAGAGTCCATTTGGAGTTATTACCGGTGGAACCGTATCAATACCTATATAAAAAGAACCAAATGAAACGGCATTGGTAACAAGATAACCATCTTCCCACCTGCTGCTAAGGGGATTCCTTTTCATATCTTCTGCCATCTGTACAATCAACATCTTTGATTCTTTCCCTGCAGGGATCTTGCCAGGTCGTATAGAAAGAGTGTATGGCTTGTGCACCGGAGTAAACCTGTTGTGTACATGATGTATGTCTGAGTACATTCCATTATTTCCAGGCGTTCTTTTATATTCAAAAAACAAGGTGTCGTACAGGGAGCCTGACGGGATATTCACTGACAGATTCTTTGATACGAACCTGTTATTTCTGCCGTACGGCATGATGACAAAATAATTTTCACTCTTTGGGTGATCACCGGACGATTTTGGAGGAAGTGATCTCACATTGAAAGAGAGCACGGATTTATTGTTGTTAATATCCGTTACAACGATCTCAATGTGATGTTTCTTATTTTCAACAAAATTAAAAACTCCGTTATTAATTACATCTTTATAAACACTCAGCTTATCATTCGGAAGCATATATGCTCTCTGAAAATATATCTTTTCCCTTATAAATGATTCATAATCAATATGGCTGTTGATATATTTTGTTTCGTTAAAAGAAAAAGCATCCATAATGTATTTATAAACAGGTATGCTGTCGATTGAAAGTGAAATTGAATAGACGGCGCATTTATTATAACTGTTGTTCAGCAGGTCGTATGCTTTTATCCCAAAGCCTGCCGATCCACTGATCCTTATCTCAGTATGGGATGGGATGTAATAGTTGCCATGACCTCCTGCCACATTTATCTTAAAAGGCTTGTTCTGATTGTTTATCAATGTTTTCTGCCCTACTGGATAAATGGCAAGTTTCTCGATGACAGGTTCCAGATCATCACCTATTCCAAAATCAAACAGAAGCGGATTTACAGGTATTTCACCATCTGTTCTCCTGATTTCATAATGTAGATGAGGTCCGGATGAACTGCCTGTATTTCCTGAATAGGCAATAACATCACCCTGGTGAAAATGAAATTTATCCTTGGGTGTAAAGAGAGAGATTAGAAAGCTCTTTTCCTCATACTGACGTGTAATAACGTATTCCTCTATCTCAGGGGCGAATCTGTCAAGATGTCCATAAACTGTCGAGTAACCCGATGGATGTCTGATATAGAGAGCCTTCCCGAATCCTCCCGGGGACACACTTATCCTGTAAACATATCCTGAAGCAGCAGCGACTATTTCCTTACCAGTAACTCCTTGCGTTTTTATATCAAGCCCCGAATGGAAATGATCAGGCCTGAGTTCCCCAAAATTGGCAGAAAGCGCTAACGGAATCTTTACCGGAGATATAAAAATCGTTTTGTCTTTTGGCGTTTCATCAAGAATGTCTAAAAATAATATGCAGAGTGTTATAATTTTAAAGATATGCATAAATTACAGTTTGTTTCGGCTCTCCAATTGCAGTGCAAAGCTATACTTCTGGGTTATTCAACCAAACTATTTATTGTAAATTTTTGAAAATTTGATTAACAATATTAACTTTGTAGTAAAGATTTTATTATGTCCGGTGAGGGTTATGAAGAATTAAAAATTCTGAACAGAAAGCTTGATGAATTGTTAACCAGATATAAAAACCTTCGGTCGGAACGTGAGGAACTAGTTAAAAGGAACAGAGAGTTGGTGATATGGATCGATGAACGTAATGAAAAAATAAAAGAATTAGAAACTAAATACGAAAGGATTAAATTCTCAGGAGCATTGCTGGGTGAGGGTGAAAATGCGACGGAAGCGAAGAAGAAGATAATAGAATTAGTGCGGGAAATTGATAGATGTGTTGCTCTTTTAAACAGATAAAATATAGAAATGGATGATAAACTTTCGATCAGAGTAAATGTGGCGGACAGGTATTATCCATTAAAGGTTGAACGGGAAAATGAGGAAAAGATCAGAAAGGCGGCCAGGATGATTAATGAAAAGGTGCTGCAATACAAACAGCGCTATACTGACAAAGATGTACAGGATTTTCTGGCAATGGCTGCTCTGCAATATGTGATCAAGCTGACAGAAGATGAGGAGAAGTTAAGTAATGATGAGCTCCCGGATGCCATAAATGAACTGATTCTTAAAATTGATTCGGTGCTTGAAGAAAAGAGTAACAGCGTTCTTTAAAATATAAGTGATTAATTGCCCGCATTGTTTCTTCATTCATTTTTGAAACTCAACAGTTAAAACTTTGGAGCAATCCTTAGTTCAGCTAGGACAGGCCTCATCCCGATTCGTCGGGCTCACGCTCAGGCGTGACGGTGGACGTTCGAACTGACTAGTAGTTCCAACCATGTAGATATGGGGTTTTATAAAAGCTGAGGAGACTTTGCGGGTTTTTTTATACAATTAACAATAACAAACTATGACATTGATAATAGGAACATTAAGTACAGGACTAACGCTGATATTAAGTATCTCTGCACTGGTACTGGGTTTCGGAGCCTCATACCTGATCTGGCAGCAGGCTCTGAAAAACAGAAGCCGGAGAACGGTGGCTGAAGCTGAAACTGAAGCAGAAGTTATTAAGAAGGAGAAAATCCTTCAGGCAAAAGAGAGATTTCTCCAGTTAAAAACTGAACACGAGAAGGTTATTAACGAGAAAAACAACAGGATAGCACAGGCCGAAAGCAGAATAAAACAAAAAGAGCTGACGCTTTCACAAAAACTTGAGGAAACACAGAGAAAAAAGAATGAAGCTGATGCAATACGTGATAATCTGACCTCGCAACTTGAAATGGTCGAGAAAAAAGCCGAAGAGCTCTCAAAACTGCATAAACAGCAGGTCGATCAGCTTGAAACAATTTCGGGATTATCGGCTGAAGAGGCAAAAAATCAACTTATTGAATCTTTAAAAGAAGAAGCTAAAACCGGGGCAATGTCTTATATTAATGAAATCCTCGATGAAGCAAAGATGACGGCCAATAAGGAAGCTAAACGTATTGTGGTACAAACTATTCAAAGGGTAGCTACTGAGAATGCAATCGAAAATGCAGTTACAGTCTTTCATATTGATTCCGACGAGATGAAGGGTCGCATCATTGGGCGTGAGGGACGTAATATACGTGCCCTTGAGGCGGCCACAGGAGTGGAAATAATTGTTGACGATACTCCTGAGGCAATTGTCCTTTCAGCTTTTGACCCGATACGCCGTGAGGTAGCCAGGCTTGCCCTCCATCAACTGGTAACGGACGGCAGGATCCATCCCGCAAGAATTGAAGAGATGGTGGAAAAGACCCGGAAACAAGTAGAAGATGAGATACTTGAAGTTGGCAAAAGAACCACTATTGATCTGGGCATCCATGGCTTGCACCCGGAGCTTATTCGTCTGATCGGCAAAATGAAATACCGATCATCATACGGACAAAACCTGCTAATGCACTCCCGCGAAGTTGCCAACCTTTGTTCTATAATGGCTGCAGAGCTCGGACTGAATCCCAAACTGGCAAAACGAGCAGGACTACTTCATGACATAGGTAAAGTGCCAGACGATGAGCCTGAATTGCCTCACGCAATCCTTGGCATGAAAGTGGCTGAAAAATACAAAGAGAAACCTGAGATATGTAATGCCATCGGTGCACATCATGATGAGACGGAAATGACAACACTTATTGCACCGATAGTCCAGGTTTGTGACGCCATATCCGGAGCCCGGCCCGGAGCCCGCAGGGAAGTGGTAGAATCATATATCAAACGACTTAAGGAGCTGGAGTCCCTTGCCCTTCAGTACCCGGGAGTTATGAAAACTTACGCCATACAGGCAGGAAGGGAGCTTAGAGTAATTGTAGGAGCCGAAAAAGTAACAGATAAAGAAGCAGAAGGTCTGTCTTCTGAAATAGCAAGGAAAATACAGAATGAAATGACATATCCGGGGCAAATTAAAATAACTGTTATCCGTGAAACAAGAGCTGTTAACTACGCCAAATAAAATCAGACTTTTGACGTTATACTTACCTAACTTGCTTGCCAGATAATGTCACAATTGAAACTACTGAATATTGTGGGTGCCAGGCCTCAGATTATCAAAGCATCTGCAATAAGCAGGGCTGTTCGCCTGCAATTCTCTGAAGAAATCATGGAACTTACTCTTCATACAGGACAGCATTACGATAAGGAGCTTTCGGAAGTCTTTTTTGATGAGCTTGAGATACATAAACCCGATTATAACCTGAGCGTTGGTTCAGCCAGGCACGGTAAACAAATATCAATGATGATTACCGGCATCGAAGATGTTCTTCTTAAGGAAAAACCCGATTGTGTTTTGCTTTACGGTGATACAAATTCGACACTTGCAGGAGCAATAGCTGCATCAAAGCTTCGTTTCCCTGTTATACATATTGAAGCCGGTTTGCGATCCTTCAATAAAAGCATGCCTGAGGAACTAAACAGAATAGTGAGCGACCATTCATCCACCCTTCTTTTTGCACCAACTAATGCAGCTTTTAAAAATCTTATGAATGAGGGATTCAGACCTGAAAACAGCCCTCCATATACAATTGATAATCCAAAAATATACCTGACCGGTGATATAATGTATGATAATTCACTCTTCTTCGCTGAACTGGCAGAAAGAAAGAAAACTTCGCTGCTTGAACAGCTTTCAGTGGATCGTGAAAAATTCATTCTTGTCACCATTCATCGCGATATCAATACAGATAATATAAAAAGACTTGAAACCATCTTATCAACCCTGAAAAGCATTGCAGAAGAAAATTCAATCACATTTGTAATGCCTCTGCACCCAAGAACCACCAAATCACTTAAAACCAGTCTGAAAGAGCTTAATGAGGAACTTGGCCTCTGCAAATACATAAGAATGATTCCACCCGTTTCATACATTGAGATGACTCTTCTCGAAAAAACATGCCGGATGATAATAACAGATTCGGGAGGAGTTCAGAAAGAATCGCATTTCTTTAAAAAGCCATGCATCGTACTACGGAAGGAAACTGAATGGACCGAACTAATTATAAATGGAACAACGAAACTGGCTGATGCCGATCCGGAAAAGATAAGGAATGAGTTCTATGCTTTTTTGT
Organism: Bacteroidales bacterium UBA2198; assembly: GCA_002328625.1. Taxonomy (GTDB): domain Bacteria; phylum Bacteroidota; class Bacteroidia; order Bacteroidales; family VadinHA17; genus LD21. The sequence continues at coordinate 5,063 of DCVC01000261.1, read as the reverse complement.
ACTCTGATTCCGGCCTTGAATATCCTGGTTTCTATGGCGACGGTAAGGCAGCGGAATTTATTCTGCGTGAGATACTCTTTTTGTTCGGGGAAAAACTGGCTGATAAAAACTACCAGTATCAAGGTTCTTAATTCAACTTATTGTCTAATAAATATATATGAGACGTCTATTAAAAAACAGCAGAGTTCTTATCACAGGAGGCGCGGGGTTTATCGGATCTAATCTTATTGAATCAATGCTTAATGCAGGCAACCTGGTTTTATGCCTCGATAATTTTGCAACCGGGAAACGAGAGAATATTAATGATTTTATTGATAATCCAAATTTCAGACTTCTGGAAGGAGATATACGTAACTACACTGATTGTACGGAAGCAGTAAAGGGAATTGATATCGTCTTTCATCAGGCAGCTCTTGGATCTGTACCACGATCGATACAAGATCCGGTCTCTTCAGCAGATGTCAATATCGGTGGTTTTGTTAAAATGCTTTTTGCATCTAAGGAGGCCGGTGTCAAAAGGTTTATTTATGCCGCCAGCTCTTCAACCTATGGCGATCATCCCGACCTTCCTAAAGTGGAGGAAAATATAGGGAAACCACTTTCGCCTTATGGAATCACAAAATATGTTAATGAGCTGTTTGCTGACAATTTTGCCTCAACTTATGGAATTGATGTTATTGGTCTCAGATACTTTAATGTTTTTGGGAAAAGACAGGACCCCTATGGAGCATATGCAGCTGTCATTCCTCTGTTCGTTAAGAAACTGATGAAGCATGAAGCTCCTGTGATAAATGGCAACGGATTGAATTCCAGAGATTTCACCTACATTGATAATGTTGTACAGGTAAATCACCTGGCATCCCTTGTAACCAATAAAGCAGCTCTTAACCAGGTGTATAATGTTGCTCACGGAGAAAGAACAAATCTCAATGAGCTATATGATATGATAAAGAGTATCATTGGAAAATATGATAAGGAAGTTCTTTACATAAAACCTGTTCACGGACCTGAAAGGGCAGGGGACATCCCTCATTCTCAGGCTTCAGTGGCAAAAGCACAGAAATTGCTTGGATATAAACCTTCTCATACCGTTAAAGAAGGATTAATGGAAGCAATAAAATGGTACAGGGATAATTTGTAACAAATGTTACAAATTATTGTCAGATGATCTTGAGAACTTTTAATGCAAGTTCGTTTATAATCGGCTTATAATCCATGATAAATTCCCCGGTAACCCGGTTGCCAATCACTGCACAAACCGTAAGAGCTTTATGTCCAAGCAGCGCTGAGAGGCCATAAAGTGCTGAACTTTCCATCTCATAATTACAAATTATTCGTCCCAATAACGAAAACCGTTCAAGTTTATTATTGATCTCACTGTCAAATGTTTCTAACCTGAGCCGTCGTCCCTGGGGCGCATAAAAACCAGGTGCTGAAATAGTTATACCTCTGATGAAATCATCATTCTGAAACAAATCCGCAAGTTCTTTATCAGCATTAACGGCATAGGGATAGGGCAAAGTATCTGGCCATTCAAGGTAATCGGCAATAACCGATGACAACATATTGTCCAGTATCCAGTCGTATCCTTCGTAAAAATGTAAAAGTCCGTCAAAACCTATTGCTGTTTCCGTGAGCACATACGACCCCACTGGTACATCTCTTCTTAAACCTCCTGACGTCCCAAGTCTTATAAATGTTAACGACACAGGGTCCTCTTTTATTAAACCGGTTTTAAGGTCAATATTTGCAAGAGCATCAAGCTCATTCACAACAATATCTATATTATCGGTTCCTATTCCTGAGGAGATAATTGTAACCTCTCCTTCTTCAAATGAGCCTGTTACAGTATGAAATTCCCTGTTTGTTTTTCTTACACGCACATCATGGAGCATGGATGAAATCATATCAACCCGGCCAGGATCACCAACAATTATTATTTTGTCGGAAATATCCTCAGGGTGCAGATTCAAATGGAAAATAGTGCCATCTGCATTGGTTATTAGTTCGGTTTTCTTTTGCATAAGCTCAGAGATTTAACTTTTATGCAGAAGATACTAATAATAATCCATAATTCTGCCGGAGATCTGCATCAGGGATATTTCTGCCACTTTAGCCTGATAATGGATAGAGGAGAGGCTCTCATTTGCATCAAGGAGGCTCTTTTGAACCTCTCGCAGTTCAATTCCGGACAGACTGCCGAGTCTGTACCTCTCAAGGGCAATTTCAAGGTTTTCAGTGGCTGTCTGAAGATTCTCTTCCTGAAGAGTTATAAGTCGCAAATAATTCCTGTATGCATTGTAGAAAGTTAAGAGGTCTGCCCTTATACCCTGTTCTATCTCTTTATACCTTAATTCCCTGTTCCTGATCTCAATTGAAGAATTGGTGATACTTCTTCTCTGGTTATATCCGTCAAAAAGATTCATGCCAAGAGAGAGACCATAATTTAAACCGTTCGTAAACTGATTCTTCACTGAACTGCTGGAAAAAGTGTTAAGGCTATAATTATACCCGGATGTAAGGTTAAGGTACGGGTATGAACGTGATGTAATTATTTTGTAATCATATTCAGAAATAGTCTTGTTCTTCGAAGCGATGTTAAGAGAAGTATTCCTGAGAAGTGTTTCCTCCAGGAGTTTTTCATACATCAGGCCGGGATTGACGTCAATAAGCGAATCTTTTGAAACGAACTGTGTGGCAAGATCATCCAGGGCCATAAGTTCATTCAGATTGATCTGCGCTGCCCTTACGACTTCATACTGCCGTGAGAGTCTTGAACTGTCGGCATTAAAGTATACCCGTGATTGCAGTACCTGCAGCTTGGAACCGGAACCAAGGAGATAGCGGTCTTCATCTATTCTCAGACGCTCTTTTGACAAGACCACTGCATATTGCAGGTTATTCAGAAGCTGTATCTGCAGTATATAATTGTAATATCCTGCAATGATCCCTGAGAGCAGGTTTTCAATTGCCATCTGAGTGTTAAGCTCACCTACTTCCTTGAGTTCATTGAGTTTCTTGTAAGTAGTTTGGACGTTGAATCCGTTGAATATAGTCAGGCCAATAGTTAATCCCGCATTACCGGTCGTATTATATACGCCGGAGCTTAAATTCTGCGTGCCATCGGCCAGGTTCTGTGTTGTATAATTTAACGTTCCGCTGTAACGGCTGTTAAGATCGAGAGAAGGCAGGTATCCGGCGTTGCCAATTGTAAAGTTATTCCTGGCAATTACCTCATTGTTTTTGGCTATTCGCAGTGAGAAGTTCTTCTCAAGACCTGTAGTGATGCACTCTTTCAGTCCATAAATTACCTGCCCCTGCACAGACAAAATTGTTGTAACAGTCAGGAGGCTAAGCGACAGTAACCTTATTTTCATCAACTCTCTTTTTTGTTTCACTTGAAATAAATAAATAGATTGCCGGAACCACAAAAAGGGTGAGGAAAGTCGATAAGGTTAATCCGCCCACAACTGCTACTCCCATTGCAACGCGGCTCTGTGCTCCTTCACCTAATCCTATAGCGAGAGGAAGAACCCCAAGGATCGTGGAAAGACTGGTCATAAGAATAGGTCTGAACCTTGCAGCAGCCGAATATTTAATTGCTTCGAGCTTTGACATCCCTGCATTCTTTCTCTGATTGGCGAATTCCACAATAAGTATCCCGTTCTTTGACACAAGTCCTATCAGCATGATAATTCCTATCTGACTGAATATATTCATTGTAATTCCGAAATACCACATAAAAATAAGTGCTCCTGTCAGTGCAAACGGAACAGCCATCATGACAATTATCGGGTCCTTGAAACTTTCAAACTGAGCTGAAAGTACAAGAAAAATAAGCACTATTGCCAGCAGGAAAGCAAACATGAGACTGGATGAGCTCTCCTTGAAGTCTTTGGAATCTCCGGCAAGAGCGGTCCTGAATGTATCGTCAAGTACTCTGGCAGCTATCTTGTCCATTTCATCAAGACCTTCGCTTATCGTTTTGCCCTCAGCCAGGCCTGCTGAAACTGTTGCTGCAACAAAACGGTTATACCTGTAAAGCTGAGGCGGTGCAGTGGCTTCGTTCAGGTTGACAAGATTATCAAACTGAATCATTTCTCCCGAGTTGTTTCTGACATACAGCGATTTCAGGTTCAATGGTTTATTGCGGTCTTCCCGCGCAAGTTCACCTAAAATCTGGTACTGCTTGCCATTCATGAAGAAATATCCGAAACGCTGTCCGCTAAGTGCGAGCTGTAATGTCGTTCCTATATTCTGCGTCGAAACTCCCATCAGGTTCGCCTTGTCACGGTTTATCTCTATCTGAAGCTCAGGCTTTGTGAATTTAAGATTTATATCTGCCATCTGAAAAGTGGGATTATCCTGAACTTCTGCCATAAAGACAGGTATAACCTCGCGGAGCTTATTAATATTGGGTGCCTGAAGAACATATTGAATTGGCATCCCGGCTCTTCTGCTTCCAAATGTTGACTGCTGAATGACGCTTGCCCTTGCCTTTGTCTTTTTACGTAACTCGGCACTTAACCTGTTAGCAATATCCTGCTGCGACCGTTTCCTTTCCTTGGGACTGACAAGAACAACCCTCAGATTTCCGCTTCCGCCACGTATCATGGTGGTAATTCCTTTATTCTCCGGAATAAGACTGTCGGCAAGATGTGCAAGATCTTCAATATAATCGTAAATAAACTCATAAGTAGAACCTTCCGGTGCAGTTGTGTTCACAGAGAATTGTGAGCGGTCCTCAAGAGGAGCCATTTCTGCAGGAATGCTCTTCCATAAAAGAATGATCAAACCAGTTGCCACAAGGAGGATTATTATTGATAAATAGCGCTTGCGCAGAAATGATTCAAGTGACTTTTTGTAACCATTATTAAGGCTGATAAAAAACTTCTCAGTTATGTTATATACAATGCCATGTCTGACGTGTGGTCTGAGAAGTTTTGTTGAGAGCATCGGGGTAAGCGACAAAGCAACGAAAGAGGAGATTGCAACGGCACCTGCAATAACTATGCTGAATTCACGGAAAAGCCTTCCTGTCTGGCCCTCAAGAAAGACAATCG
>DCVC01000075.1 GCA_002328625.1 Bacteroidales bacterium UBA2198 | reverse complement strand
AAGCTAATTAACAGCCCGGATGGTGGAATGGTAGACACGCAGGACTTAAAATCCTGTGGCCATAACGGCTGTGCGGGTTCAAGTCCCGCTCCGGGTACCCAGAGGCACAAGAGGTCGAAATCGACCTCTTGTTTCTTTTTATGACATTCTGAAACCCTCACTAATTCAAAGGATGAGATGTATGGAAATTTCCAGGGAGAGGGTTGCAACTCTTATCATAAAGAAAATTCTCACAATCACATAACACAGGACTGAGATGGTCAATTTACTTCAGTGTGTTGTGTACAGCGGCTCTCTCTTTTCCTAATATCACTGAACTGGCGTCAACTGCTGCCTTACTTACGATATTCCTGTAAGATTTTACGCTTTCTGCCTCTTTAAGAAAGGATAGTTGTTTTTTGCCACCGCATTTACCTATAGATTTTAACGATTCAGCCTGAGCCGCATAGCTATTCTCCGACCTGAAGGTTTTTTCAAAAAGCCTAACAAGTCCTGGATCCTTTTGATCGCCCAGAATTCTGATAGCCGAAACTCTCACTTTCGAATTCTTATCCATTAGGCGGGCTTTATACAAATCCTTTGATTTTTCTCCCTGGTATCTTTCAATGTTTTCAAGCGCAGCCTGCCGTACCGCCCAGAAAGAATCTGACGTAGCCAACTTTGTCCATACTGTCAATGTCGATTTCTCTCCGTTGAAAGATCTGAGCTCATTAACTGCTGTCAATCGTCCTATCATATCATCATATTCTGCCTGATATACCAATTCAGCTAGTGACTTTCTGAATGTAACCTCCTTAAGCAGATAATTACCCTCATCAAATCGTACCAGCAGAGGTTCAGCAGAAAATTCAAATTCAAACTTCTCCACTTTGTTCTTCAGCCAGACTTCCTTTACAATTTTTTCGCCTGGGAAAGAAAATCCAAAATTTACAGGAATAGTATAAATAGGAACTTCAGGAACAGAGTCCTGTAATTGAAGAACAGTTATTTCAAGTTTTTTTGTCGTTTCGTTCCACGATTTGGTTACTTCAAATACAGGATGACCTGGACTGAAGAAGTACTGTTCGAAGAACCAATCCATATTTTTTCCGGTCACTTCTTTTACAGTTTTCATGAAATCGTGTGTATCAACAGGCTTGAATTCATTCTGATGAAGGAAAGTGCTTAGAGTTCTGAAGAATGCATCGTCACCCAGGATGTATCGCAGCAGGTGTAACATACAAGCCCCTTTTGGATAGGTATGACTGTCGAAATTATCGCCGGGATTATCATACCTGTTGAAAACAATAGGCCGCATATACCGGTTATGAGCCTCATTTAGATACTGGTTTTTCTTACCCAGAAGATCAAAAGCGCCTGCATCTTCACCTTTATCAAATCTGGTATATAAATAATCCGAATAAGTACCAAAGCTCTCATTAAGCCAGGTATGCTCCCAGCTCCGTAAAGTAACAAGATCGCCCCACCACTGATGTGCTATTTCATGTGCAATGACCGTTTCCCTTGAGTAATCTTTTTCTGCAATTGTATCCATTACTAACCCTTCACCAACTATTGTCGCCGACGTTGCCTCGGCCCCTCCTCCCATATATGATGTTATGACCTGATCGTACTTTGCCCAAGGATAAGGGTAATTGTAGAGCTTATTAAAGAAATCAATCATATATGGAGTTTTTCCGAATGTGGTTTTGGCATCAGCCTCAAGTCCCTTGTAAACCCAGTAATTAACTGGAAGTGATCCCAATGAATCTTCAATCACAGCATAATCGGCAATGCTCAGACTGATCAGGTAGGTTGAATGAGGAAGTTCCTGATTCCAATGATAAGTAACTTCACCCCGCTGACGGTTTTCTTTAATACTCACGAGCCTTCCATTTGATAGCACCTTGTACCTATTATCAACTGTAACTATCATTTCGGTAGTAACCTTATCGTTGGGATAGTCATAGCATGGGATCCATTGCCTGGCTTTATTTGGGAAGCAGTCGGACGATACCATCAGGGGATTTGTAGCAGTTTCTTCAATAAACCGTAAACCAAGTGTCGGTTTACTAAGATTGTACTTAACAGTCAGTATAATAGTATCTTTATGATTGTATTGCCTTGAGAAACTGATAAAAACCTGATTCTCTTTCTGTTCAAAGAGAAGGTTTCTACCATCGATACCTGCAACATTTTCAACAACCAGATACTCGGCGTCCAAAACACATTTATCAAGGTTGTTTCTCAAGGGAGACAGGGTAATCTGGTTTTCTCCTGAAAGGATTTTTTTATCGAGGTCAACTTTAAGGGAGACCCTGTAATGGATTGCATCAAAATCGCGAGAGCGCTCAGCCTGAATGGGACGGCTATAAACATCAACCTTTTGTGCAATATTAAATTGCAGTGTGATGAACAGAAATATCAGAACAGAAACACTCTTCATAATCATATTATTTTTGTTGTAATTATTTGTTCTTTTTCATAAAGCTTTCCACCTCTTTAATAGTCCGCGGGAGACCGGCAGAAAGGACCTCACAACCTTCGCCTGTTATTAAAATGGTATCTTCCAGTCTTATACCTATCTCATGGCCATTGTCAGTCATAATGTCGCATGCAAAAACAAAACCTTCTTTCAGGACTTCATCAGTTCCCTTAAAGGTTCCCATTCCATCATGAACGGCCATTCCGATAGAATGATTATAGCCAGCCAGTCTTATGTATGCCGAAAATCTTTTTTCATTCGGATCATAACCGTTATCTATGAGATATTTCTTAACATACCTGCCAACCTCTCCCAGGGTGAGTCCCGGCTTAAAGTTTTTGATACAGACTTCTCTTATCCCGTTTGCCAGTTCATAAAGCTCTTTTTGTTCTGGAGTAAATTTACCGTTAGCAGGCATTGATGTGGAAATATCAACAACATAATACTTGTAGCTCGGGCCAGCATCGAGTATTATAAAATCACCATCCTGAAGTGTACGGTTATATCTGTTGTAATGACCATACGGCATATTTTCCGCAGACATAATAATTGTAGGGTATGCTATTTCCTGTGCATCTTCAATTTTGCAGGTGAATTGAAAAAGTGAAGCCAGATATTTTTCTTTTACACCTACACCAACACCATTCATAAAAGCGAGGTGTGCTTTTACCCCGATTCTCCCTGCTTCGCGCATTATTTCAATTTCTGCCTCTGATTTGTACTTCCTGAGATCCGAAACAATACCCGAGCAGTCTTTTACAATAGCCGCAGGAAATTTTTCATGAATCTTACTCACAAACTGCAATTCACGGGTTAGTCGTCCATCCCATTCGTTCTCTGTCATGGACTTTTTGAGACTATTTGCCTTTTCAGACGAGACCTCTCCTATGAGTTCATCTGTCTTGAAGAGAATATAAATAGTACGAGATTCTTTTACCAGCGATGTCAGAACGGGTGTGAACTGGTCGTATGGAAGAACCTTTTCAATCCCCGTAAAACGCCCCGGATCATTAATAAGATCCATAGAGATTCCTTCACCTTTTGCTTCCACCTCAGTAATCGTCATAAAAAGCGTACTTTTTCTGGTTACACCATCAATTATTAGGATGATATTGGGTATTTCCAGGCCAGCGAAATACATCATGTTATTGTACTGGAAAAACTGATTCACACCTTCAGAAAGAGAAGCCCCTCTGAAAACAGCTATTCCGCTGGGTATCTGATCCATAAGGTTTTCCCTGCGCCTAACATATTCATCTTTATCAAAGATGAGTTGAGCATTCATAGATCCAATCCCTGTGATCAGGAATAACAGTAAAGTCAATATTCTGATTTTCATAATTTAAACTTCTAGGTTTATAACTATTTACCTGTTCTGTTCAATATTAGCGATTTCTTTGAATATTATACATTCAATATGCATTTTTTAATCTGACAATGTCCTTTATGTTCAGAATAAAAAACTCCTTCCATGAGTGGGATGGTTGTGCTACGGCATGATCTTAATCTTCGCATATTAATCTTTGACTGATAATAAATCAGTCTGACAGCCAATTGCGCAGGATCTTGAAGAAGGTAAAAAGTCAAAACCTTTGAATACACGAATTAGCATATTACTTAATAAGCTTATCTGATTCATTTATTGGATTGCAGGGTATCAGGTTGAAGAGGTTTAGACAATAGAGAATCGCTAGGATGGTTGCATCCCGTCCTTCGCGTCCGCCGAAGCTTTACGCGAAGGCGGATTAAATTATTAAGGAATATCACCAATTATCTCATTTATTTCAGCTTTCAGTGTTGGAATGTCTTTTATTATAATACCCCAAATTATAACATCATCTACTTTGTCATATCCATGAATGACCCAGTTTCTCAAATCGATTATCCTTCTCGGACTTGATATTTTTATTGAATTATCAACCTTAAGTAATTTGCTCATTGCTTCACCAATAATACCAAGTTCCCGTTCAACTGCCCGTCGAACCAGTTTATTTGCCTGATAATCATCGAAATCGCGCTTATCGCCCAGATATTGTTCTATTGATGCGATCGATTCTCTGATATCAAACAGGTATTTTCCTGCCTCACGCTGAATAGAGTAATATTTTTGTCTCTTCAATACTTTCGATGAAATAAGGATTTGCCAGGGAGTTGACAGTTACCAGATCTATTTCCCTTTCAAAAAGCTCTTCAAGCCTGTAATGCAACTCAAAATAATTATCAGTATATCTTTCAATTGAAATGTCTTTAAAGGAAACCAGAATGTCAATATCGCTTGACTTTTTAAATTTACCCGTACTGACCGATCCGAAAAGATATAGACTCTTCACATCATATTGTTTGCAAAGATCCCTTATCGCGCTCTCTTTCCCCTCAATAATCTTATTCATTGTCAGTTAATTTATTCAAAAATAATAAAATTATACGTGAGAATGAATTAAAGAATTAAAAAGTTCTCCTGACAAGAAACATATTCTGATAAAAGTTCATAAATCTGGTTGCAACTTTTGTCCGTTCGGGGTACTGAAAAAAGAGCGAGAGTGAGAGCGAGAGCGAACACTCTCGTCTCTTTTTTCCTCGATTCGTCCTCCGTAGTTTTAACGGAGGAGGGCCCTCACTCTGACACTCACACTTTTTGACAGCGGGTTGCAACTATTTTTTTGGTGAATAAGAATTTTTTATCAGAGTTGCAGCCAGGCTCATGTTCCAAACCTCTTATATCTCTTATAGGTTTTTGTCCAGCCAATCGAACAGCCGCTCTGATGATGATGCCTGGGCACCTACCTGGCAATGCTGCAGAGCCGGGTCCCCGGCTTCGAAAAACATGTATTCCTTCGGGCCGGCAAGCGCCTCATAAAGGTCATGCCCCTGGCTGTACTCGTCGGCAGCGCCATCCATTACCAGCATGCTGCAAGTAATTTTTGATACAATGTCTTTGTTGGAATAAGCTTGCATCTGAACCATCAGTTCAGCAGGTGTTTCAGCGCCGTGTTTCCACATCATATCCCTGATTCCCCAATCCACGAGCGGCACCTGGGACGAAATAGAAGCAATCAGGCTATTGAATCCTTCAGGGTTGCTTTTCCAGAGGTCGGTCAGCCTTGGATCAATCTGTCCAAGGAACCCGGAGATGATATCAGTCCACGACAAAACTCCGGGGTTAGCGACGCAAACTTTAATTCGTTTCTCAAAAGCTGCAGCCCGTGGTGCCAACGCTCCTCCCATACTCAATCCCATAAGTCCGATCCGGTCACGATCAACGTCTTTCTGCTTAATCAGATAGTCAACTACCGGTGTTATAACATTTTCCCAATCGGGACGAAAAGGCAATCCCTGCAGGCGGAGTGCTTCTCCCTGCCCGGGTCCGTCTATCAGCAGGCAGTGGTAGCCCCGGCTTATGGCAGCATCGGCAATATATTTGCAATGCATCGCCCAGCCATCCCGACCCTGGTGAACTACAAGCACCGATGCTTTACCTTTAGCTTTGGGTGAGTGGAAAAAGTATCCGGGTAGAGTTGTGTTACCGTAAGGAATCTGAACACGTTCGGCAGGTATTCCTAAAAGACTCATTGCTTTCTGAAAGTACTTTGAAGCGGCGAGGGTATTATCTTTAACAATCTGAGCTTTAGGATTATTGTGCCTGTGCAAGGCAGCCGAGTAATAAGTAGCGGCTCTAAGATATGCCTCACCGGCACTGACATTGTGTTTTTGCTTTTCTGCTTCCTCAGCTGCCGACAGAAGCCGGTTGGCTGTTTTTGTCCATTCTTCAGCCCAGCTGTCGGGGTCTGCGGAATTAACCCGGGATGCAGTTTCGAGGCATTCGCCAATATCGGCCTGACCCGACCAGGTCATGGCAAGATAGAAGAGCAGTGACTGATCAAGTATAGGATCTGACATCATTCCCAGATCATACCAGGGTTTCTGAACGGCAGAGTTCCCTGCTATATTATCCTTGTTCTGAGCAATTAGTGGCTTTGAACTCATCAAAGAGGCAACACACATAGCTATTATAAGACAGGTACCTTTTGTGTAATTCTTAATTTGTGTTTTCATGATTTTTACTTTTTGGTTGAAGCAAAAATATGACCACTTTTCAGATCGGATGTTCGTGATTATAAACCTGAACGGATATTATCTGTAAAATATAAAACACTGTATATATGTATATTATAATACCCGGACTCTTCCGGATTATAAACCGGAACTTCTTTTTTTAAAGTCGGATGGAGTCTGACCGGTGATTTTCTTAAATGTCGTGTTAAATGAGGTTTTGGAATTGAAACCCGATTCAAAGGCAATACCAAGCATTGATAATTTATTCATCTCTTCTTTTGCAAGCAATTCCTTTGCCTTTTCAACCCTGTAGGTATTAATAAAACTGAAAAAATTTTCGTTGAATCCGGTATTAATCACATAGGACAGATGGTGAGGTGTCATATTGATTAACTCAGACAATTTTATCAGGTTTAATTCACTGTCGAGGTATGGTTTTTGCAGTTTCATTAATTCGAGTAGCTTCAATTTGAGAGTTTCTACTTCACTATCCGGAACTATTTTACGCTTCAATCCGCCCGATTGCTCCTCTTCATTAATCTGAATTATCTCCTTTCGATGGTCTTCATTGAGGGGGAAAATCTCTTTTTGTTTTACTGAATTGTATGAAACAATCAAGATTATTATAAGAAGAAAGAAATTAATGAATGCATTCAGCGTTAATGAGTTAAAGAACACATTATATAAAGTGATTACAATACTCAAGAGGAAAATAGAAAAGGTAATGTATTTTAGCCAGCTGAGGTCAATCTCATTTGTATTAGAAGCAAATGACATAATCCTTTTCTGATGTCTCCTGATTTTGAAATATGCAAGAGTGGTGTATAATATTACCTGCGCCAGTATAAAGCTCAGAGAAACAAGCTTGAGAAATTTCTGACTTTCTTCATCTGCAGATTGCTGCAGAAGTAATAGAACAGAATAAAAGGCCGGAAGTATCAGATACTTTAAGTCAGCCGCATGAAATTTGAAATTCGGATTAGTAAAATAAAGAATACTGGTATAGAACACAACCGGCGTGAAAAACTGTATGAAATTTGCCAACCCTGAGAAGTGCTGAACAACATTGCAGATACCGGTTAAAACTGAAATTTCGTCCAGCCAGAACGTTGACCATAAAAACAGGAAAGCACCAAACCAGTAGTTTGCTTTTCTGTTTACTTTTAACGGGTTGAATAATGTAATAAATGAAAGCAGGATAAGTGATCCGAAGTTAAGAATAACAATAAGTGAGTTAAGCTCATTTGTCCTCATATACATCGGAGGTATGTAATAATTAAGCCAAATTTAATAAAAGGTTGCTAATCTGCTTGCAACATTTATCCGCTCGGTGGCACTGTAAAATAATCCTCCTTTGCTATTGCTTCATAGGGTGAAGGAAGAATGAAATTTTTCAGTACTTTTAAATACTTTTACTTTCACAGTCACCTTTAAACCTGTTAAAATGAAAAAGAATGAAACTCCTGATAATAAGAATGTTCATGATTCTCCTGAGAAACAGGAGACAAAAAAATTAAGCAGACGCAAGGTCCTTAAAAATCTGATTTTTTTACCGATCCAGATAAGCTTGTTTCAAGGGGCGATAAAAGCTCAGGGATCCTCCAGTCTGTTTTCAGGTGTGAATGAAATTCCCGGGGATAGCTATCCGGGTATTCCTGAGAAACTGGTTGAAGATCTGTATTCACCCAATCAGCCCATGGGTAAAGGACAGGGAATTATACCCGGACGCGTGAGCTGGGTATGGAATCCTGCGGCAACAAATCCCTCATGTGCCAATCTGCCTGTTTCAGCCGGGCTGAGTGAAGATCAATATGATGCATGGTTCATGGACAAAAATACAAACCAGGATATCGTCGACAGGATGCTTGCAGAAGGACTGTGTTCAATATCAGGCAAAAAAAATACAGCTGATTCATGGAACACTATTTTCAGGTATCATAACCTGAAAAGGGGGAAAGGAGATGTTCCCTACAAAACAGGAGAGAAGATATATCTTAAGCTGAACAGGACAGCCGCCTCGGGAGCAATAAATCAGGAATATATCAGACAGAAAGATCAGCCACTGGCCCTGGCCTTCGAAACATCGCCACAAATTGTCCATGCTATGTTAAGACAACTGGTTAATGTGGCAGGAGTACCTCAGGAGTCCATCTTTGTGGGAGATACCATGCGGAACCTTTACCAGGATGAATATTTGAAATATTATACCGAGTTTCCAAGAGTGAACTATCTCTCAAGTTTCGGCAACACATCCGGAAGGATTAAATCAGGAGAGAGTGCCTCAGATCTGATTTTTTATTCAGATAAAAAGAGTGTTATGACCGATGCCGGTTCTGATAAGCTTTACACTGTAATGGAGGAGGCTGAATACCTTATCAATCTTCCGGCAATGAAAGGGCATAATCTCGCTGGGATTACCCTTTGCGCTAAAAACCATTTCGGTACACATGTACGGCCCAGAGCTTCTCACCTGCATCCCGGACTGAACACCGACAGCAGCAGAAAGGGTTACGGACACTACAGAGTGCTTGTAGATTTTATGGGCAACAGGTACACAGGTGAAAAGAACCTGTTCTACATACATGATGCCCTGTGGTCAGGGTCGAACTGGAACGGACTTCCGGTAAAATTCCTGATGCCGCCTTTTAACAATCACTGGAGCTCCTCGCTTTTACTGTCGCTCGATCCGGTGGCAATAGATTCCGTTGCGGCCGACTTTCTCAGAACCGAGTTCTCAAATCCTGAACATACCGTTCCATATATCAGCGAGGCAGGTGTTGATGATTACCTGCACCAGGCGGCAGACCCGAAAAACTGGCCTGCAGGGATCATCTATGCTCCAAATGGTGATAATATCCCCATGAAGGGTCTCGGGGTTCATGAACACTGGAATAACCCCGTGGACAAGCAATACTCACGTAACCTCGGAAAAGGAGAAGGAATTGAGCTTGTGAAAATCTTTCAATCGGCTTGAAGCTTAAGTTTTCCGGCCATGTTGTCTTCAACGTTACTATCTTGTTATTCACCAGGCTTGTTGTAACTTTAATCCTCAAGACTTACACTTTTTTATCTCCTGGAGAGTTGACTCACAATATTTTCCTGTTTACCAAAGATTTTCTCCGTATGCCCATCCTTTGCGGGCAGGTTCCTTAATATAATCATCCATTTCAGGATGATTGCTGACTTTCATATTTGCAGCATCATATTCAATGCGTGTATCGAATCTCTGGGCCAATACTCCTACGAGAGCCATTTCCACCAATCGTGAAGAATAATCGAAGTTAGAACCCGGCAGTTTGTTGTTCTTGATGGCATCAACCCATTCGCGCTGAGGATTTTCTTCAAATGTTCTTGGGATGCTTGGAGCCGGCAGGCTTTTCTGAAATTCGGCCCATTCTTCGCCAGGCAATAAAATTTTTGGATTATTCGGACGCCCGCCTGTCATAAGACAATGTTTATCACCAACCATAATCATACCGCTTCCGGGTAAGCTTTCAAGATTCCATTCCGGACGATTGTCGGGTTTCAATCCTCCCTCGTACCAGCGCATGGTGACAGGAACCTTATTTCCCCGTGCCGGGAAATCCCATCGTATAATAGCCTGGTCTGATATAAATCCCGTATCAGGCACGGGTGTTTTGAACTCACTTTCAGCAACAACAGGCATCCCCAGATCAAGTGACCAGAAAGGAGCATCGAGGGTATGGCAGCACCAGTCTCCCATTTCACCATTGCCGAAATCGAACCAGCCGCGCCATGTCAGCGGAGCGTAAACACTATTATATGGCCTGTATGCTGCCGGTCCCAGCCAGAGATCCCAATCGAGATATTCGGGAATGGGTTGTTCTGCCGGCGGAAAACCTTCGGGCTTGTCGAAATACATTCCTTTGCCAAAGGCAGGCCCGTCAAACCACGCTATTACTTCGGTAACATTGCCCAGTATCCCGGCTTCGTACCATTCCTTCACCTGGCGAATACCATTGGTGGCATGTCCCTGGTTAGCCAGCTGAGTAACTACCTTGTAAT
Organism: Bacteroidales bacterium UBA2198; assembly: GCA_002328625.1. GTDB lineage: Bacteria > Bacteroidota > Bacteroidia > Bacteroidales > VadinHA17 > LD21. The sequence goes on along the minus strand of DCVC01000075.1, from coordinate 1,759 downwards.
GACTGGCTGCTTTGCGGAGGGTTCTCAATTGCCAGACATTGTGTGCAAGCGGTTTTTCTACAATAACGTGCTTGCCTAGCTCCATTGCAGCCATTGCTGCCGGGAAATGAGTATGGTCAGGAGTGCAGACCATCACTGCATCAATTTCCCTGTGCATCTTGTCAAACATCACCCTGAAATCTTTAAAGCGCCTGGCATCCGGCAATGCCTTAAAGCCGGCAGCAGCCCTGTTGTCATCAACATCGCACAATGCAACAATATTTTCGTTCCAGTTCGGATCTTTCTGATTAATCAGTCTGCTGTAGTTGGCTCTGCCTTGTCCGCCAACGCCAATAACTCCAACATTCAGCCTGTTCGCTGGTGAAGAACTTATCAAGTTGGGGATAAAAAATGCACCTGCTGTTAATGCACCTGCTGATTTGAGAAAATCTCTTCTTGTATTCTTCATGGTTGTTTATCGTCTTAAAAATTTGATCTTTAAATATATGATAAGTATATCTGACTTGATTCTATTAACCGGAACTATTCGCGCATATAAATATAAGCAATTTTAGTGCAATTAAATCAGGCCGAATCCACTTCACTTTAAGTTCTTCCGCATATCCCGGCATTAGTAATGCCATCAGTGATAGAAATGCTCCGTTAATCAAGGCGTTTATTTTACTGACATACAAATTTCCATTCTAAGACAGATAAGTTCAGTTTTTCACAACATTCAGATGATCCACAAGCACAAAACCCTCAGGTGAAATTCCGATTGTGTTTTCACCTTTTTCCATATGTACGGTAACACGTTCCCAAACCCATGACCCGGTATTTCCCGTATTCCAGAATTCGATTTCACCAGCCTTTTTCCCATTAATTTCCACGGGTGATGGAAATACCTGTTCACGTTTAAGCGTATATCTGAATTCAAGGATATAGCTTCCCGTTTCAGGGGCATTATATGTCCATTTCACCTGATGCCGGGCATCACCGATCCTGGTTTCCAGATATCCTTTACCGGTAAATCCCTCCACCTCAGATTGAAAGATCGATACCAGGTAATCCGCCTCTTCAGCTTCCAGTATTGTACCCCCTGTTGTGGGTTGCATTGATGGCAGATTAACCTTACCTCCATTAGCGATAATATCGAACAAAGCCCAGTCGAAATTTTTCCTCCAATCCACATAACCCACGCGGTTTGTCCATAGCGGATTGTGGTAATTGGCTATTGCACCTGCCGCGTAATGCCTCCAATAGCCGGCAGAAACATTTAATTCTTTAATAACCTTCTCATAATACTCTCTATCAAGTGATTCACGAAAGAGAGCAAGGAAGGTAGCGCCCCGGATTTTATGTGCAAAATATTTTCCTAACCAGGCAACTGTTTTAATATCATCAATGGTTATCCGCAGTTCTTTGTCTATCTGCATGCTTTGCCTTTCAGCCCAGTTAAGTGCCTGGTCGGCATTATGAATAATTTTTTCGGCTACCTGAAGTGGCGTTTCACCTTCAGTTTTGGCGCCGGCAAGGTATGCTCTGGTGTAGTCAGGAATAGACATATAGCCCGTACCTTTGTTAGGCTCCAGTGTAATAAACCGGTTTACATCGTGAAACCCCGAAGGTGTACCAGCCACAAACGGGCGTGATTGACCGGATTCGATATACCACTGAAAATCGAGAGCCCCCCAGTGAAAACCGGTTACCCACGGATAAATCATGGATGCACGTTGCCATGCATCGAACATTTCCTGTGCATTTACCCCGGGGAAACGGT
>DCVC01000281.1 GCA_002328625.1 Bacteroidales bacterium UBA2198 | reverse complement strand
AACCGGAAGATGCTCCACCGTCCATGAGCAAAAAATAAAATTGATAATCAATTGTAAGTATATCAGATTAATACTATTCAATGCTATCTGCACACTTGCTTCAATAATGAGAAATTACTGATAATGGAAAGTGAAACTTTTTGATTTTGAAGAATAGCTTTACTCAAAGGAAAAAACATCCTCAATTTTTGAATCAAACACCCTGGCAATATCGTAAGCAAGCTTAAGAGAGGGATTGTATTTATTCTTCTCAAGGAAAACAATTGTCTCCCGCCTGACATTCACTCTCTTCGCCAGATCGTCCTGTGTAAGATTGTATCTCGCCCGGAATTCTTTTATCCTGTTATTCATTTCTTGTCCCTCTGAAGTTGAAGATAAGCCAGCAAACTGCGAACGAAACGGCCATTCCAAGTATTCCTGCTCCGATAATTTCCTCTGTGTCAAGGTTAACCCTGTCCTTAATGATTAACATGGCTACCCAAAGATAAAGGGATATATAATAAGACCATGCAGCGGTTTTGAGGAGTACTTTCTTTGACATTTCATCTTCTGTAGGTTCACCCCTTTTTGCACTTGTCATTCTTTTATAGCCGACAAATACAGCGAAAGCTACCACAAGAATAATTATACCAAAGCTAAGCAGATCGAATGGTTTGAATTCTTCGGTACTTGAAAAAATCCATAATCCGGTTGTGATAAGAACCATGGCTGCTACAACGAAAACTACAATTGCTTTTTTCATCTTTTTTAAGTATTAGTTAATTAAATCTAACACAAAGTTAGAAATAAATAACATTATTTCCAAATATTTTTCAATATTTTTTAGTTTAAGAGCTGAGGTTCGTTCAAGAATGTCTCGCAAAGGGATTTTATAAGGCACTTAATCCTCTGGAAGTAGTTATGTCAGTGCTGGTCAGCGTACCGCCACCAGACAGCAGTACCTGCAAAGCCCAGTAAAGAAGTAAAACACAGAATTATCTTGCTGAGAATATTTGCTTCAGGATTTCCAGGGCCTGCAACACCGGTAATCAGAGCAGGAATTGCCCATGGGAAATATGGTGATATAGCATTGAATCCCATTATAACAAACTGGGTAACGATCATTATCAGTATGATAAAACCTACAGGAAGAAGATAGCTTCTGCTCATACATGTTATCAAGGCTACCGGTGAAAGAAGAATTAATGTCAGCAAAGAGGATTTGATAAAGACAACAAAATTTTGAGTAAAAAGCTCCTTTGTCCATCCATCAAGTGACACAATCAGACCGGCCAGAATGCCGGTTAAGAACATTATGATAAGCAACAGCAGGCTCCAGAAAAATGCAATGATGAATTTGGAGGATAAAATAGAAAATCGTGAAACCGGCAAAACAAGGATATCTTTAATTGTCCTGTCCGAGTACTCTCTTCCGAATATCCATACAGTAACAATCCCGGAACCAATAACCCCCAATATCATCCCCATCTGAACCAGCAATTCAAGATATGACTGCCAGTCGGCTTTGCCTATAAAGGAAGCTTTAGTGCTGATAATGGCTGAGTTTTCTGCAATTTCAGGATGTTTTGATACCAGCATAAGAAATCCCATCATTACGGCTATGAACAAAAAAAAGATTATTGTTATCCAAAACATCTTCGATCTCAATGCTTTGAAATATTCAATATATAAAGCTGTAAAATGCCTATTCATTTTATCCCTCCTTTCTGTTTATTACTCTCAGGAAGAATGTTTCAAGATCCTCCTCTTCGACTTTCACCAGCGACGGAGGCAAACCTGATTGTACCAACAATATTGAAATATTTTCAGGATGTGTTATTGCATCTTCACCTTCAATTTCAATAATACCCTCATCAGTCATTGTTACGGTATAACCTTTATTTTCCAGAAGGTTTCGTGTACCATTCGGATCTTTCGTTCTTATCTGGAGGCAACTTTTTCTTAATTTCTCCATTTCGTGCACTGATGATTCCTGCATAAGGCAACCTTCGTGTATTATTCCGAGCCTTGTTGCGAATTTTGATATTTCTCCAAGGATGTGACTTGATATGAATATTGTAACACCCTTGTTAAGTGCAAGGTCTCTCAGCATTTCCCTTATTTCAACTATGCCTGCCGGGTCCAGTCCGTTTGCCGGCTCGTCGAGTATGAGAACATCAGGATTATGGATCAGAGCTTTTGCCAGCCCCAGTCGCTGGGCATTGCCAAGCGAGAGGTTTTTGGCTATTACGTCACGGTATTGCCCGAGCCTGAACCTTTCTATTATGCCGGCAACAGATTTTGGGTCACTTATATATCGCAGACGCCGGATGATTTCAAGATTTTCCCTTACTGTAAGGTCGGGGTACGAATAGGGGACCTCAACAAGATAACCTATATTCTGCCACATAAGGGGATTACCTGCATTCACTTTTTTTCCGTTCATCCAGGCCGTCCCTGATGTAGGGCGGATCAATCCCAGAAGCATACGGATGGTAGTTGTTTTCCCTGCCCCGTTCAGGCCCAGAAAACCATAGATTTCTCCTTTCCTGACATGAATGGACACTTTTTCGACAGCATTAAGTTTTCCATAATGCTTCGAAAGATTTTCAGTTTTGATTACAGCATCCACTATTCCAGTGTTAAACCTGACAGATCATTTCGTAAAGTATATGATTTGCCTTTTTCGGTTGTTTTAAGTTCGGTCACTTTACCTGCATAACTAATTTCCAGGGGATTACCCAGTTTTGAAGTTATTCTGGCCTGTTTCAGTATACCGTCTTCCCAGTCAATATCTACTTCAAACCCGCCACGGGCCATTATTCCATATATATATCCTTTTTGCCATGCTGAAGGCAGGGCCGGCAGGAGCTCAACTTGCCCTGCATGGCTCTGCAGAAGCATTTCAGTAATACCGGCTGTTCCGCCGAAATTGCCATCGATCTGGAACGGGGGATGGTTATCAAGAAGGTTATTGAGTGTTGATTTTCTTAAGAGTGCAAGCACATTTTCATAAGCTTTTTCTCCGTCGAGCAGTCTTGCATAGAAGTTGATGATCCACGCGCGGCTCCACCCTGTATGTCCGCCTCCATGTGCAAGCCGGTATTCAATCGTTTTCCTGGCAGCATCCATAAGCTCAGGATTGTTCAGTTTTGTGATCTGATTACCGGGATGAAGTCCGTACAGATGAGAAATATGCCGGTGTCCGGGTTCCGGTTCCTCAAACTCCCCGGGCCATTCCATGATACGTCCATCGGAACCGATTTTTATGGGAGCAAGTTTCTCCAGCGTGTTTTCCATCTTTTTGCGAAAAGCTATGTCAGTATTAAGCGCGATGCTTGCTTTAATTGTGTTCTGGAGAAGATCACGGATTATCATATGATCCATTGTTGGTCCCATGATTAGACTGGCATTTCCTCCACCTCCCGGTATAACAAATCTGTTTTCAGGCGATATTGAGGGGCCGGAAACCAGAAAACCTGTTTTGGGGTCTCTTACAAGCCAGTTGATGCAGAATTCGGACGCCTCTTTCATAATAGGGTATGATTTTACTCTAAGGTATTCCAGATTGCCCCCGTATGCATAATGATCCCATATATTCTGACAGCTCCAGGCTATGCCCATTGGCCACATTCCATAAACAACAGCGCCCATCGGTTCGGTATAATGCCATACATCTGTTGTATAATGGGCAACAATGCCATTAATCCCGTAAACTTCTTTTGCAGTGCGTCGTCCGCCTGGCCTTAAAGCGTCGATGAAATCAATAAAAGGTTTTTGCAGTTCACCAAGATTTGTTGTCTCTGCTGGCCAATAATTCATCTGGATATTTATGTTGATATGATAATCAGCACTCCAGGGCGGACGAAGACCATCTGCCCAGATCCCCTGCAGGTTAGCAGGAAGGTTTCCCGGACGGGAACTGCTGATGAGAAGATAGCGGCCAAACTGATAATAGAGTTCAATAAGATCAGTATCAATATATCCGTTTTGCATTGCGGTGATCCTGGCATCGGTTGTAAAGTAATTGCCGTCGCTTGATCCGAGATCAAGTTTAACTCTTTTGAAAAACGATTGGTAATCCGATATGTGATCATTTTTAATCTCTGAATAGGACCTGTTTGAAACGGAGTCAATCTGATCAGATGAAACAACAGAAGGATCTTTCCCTGCATAGTCTGTTGCTGCTGCAAGAAAAATTGTAACTGAGTTGGCTTTTTCAACCCTTATGCTGTCGCCCCCAGAGGTGACAATTCCTCCATCAGCGAGAAGTTTCAGGCGGGAAACCATTTTCACTCCTCTTCCGTCACCAACATGCTCAGCCATTGTTATCATTTGTTTATCGGCAATAATCTGTGCTTTGTTTCCCGGTCGGGATAGCCTTGCGGTAAATGTAAATGCACCTTCCCTGTCAGCGGTGAGCCTTACGATAATAGCCTGATCGGGAGAGCTTGAAAAGATCTCCCTGATGTAATTCACCTGATTTGCAGTATAGAATACACTGACAATGGCTTCTTCAATATCCAGTTCTCTCCGGTAATTACTGACTCCTTTCATCTGGCTGAAGATCAGATTCAGGTCACCCAGGGTCTGGTAGCTGGAGGCCTCGTCACGGCGGAACTTGCCGAGGATTCCATTTTGCGCAAGTTGTTCAGCTTCCCGGTATTTGCCTTCAAACAGAAGTTGTCGTACTTCAGGGAGGCTCTTTAACGCATCCGGGTTGGCGTCCCATCTTGGTTCTCCGGTCCAGACAGATTCCTCATTAAGCTGGATTCTTTCGCTGGTAATGCCTCCAAAGACCATAGCACCAAGTCTTCCATTACCTACAGGTAAGGCATCATTCCATGTTTCTGCAGGTCTGTTGAACCAGATCCTCATTTCTGATGGGGCATTTTGGCCGGCAACCGGGAATGAAGGGATACTGATACTTATCAAGATAGCAGTAAGAGGAATGATTTTAGCTTTCATGGGTAAGAATTGAATATGTAAATATAAATAATAAATAAACAGCAGAGACGGCCAATTTGGCCGTCTCTGCTCAAGCTCTGTTCAAATAACCAGGTTATTTTTTCAGCAGGTCGCGGATCTCTGTTAAAAGAACCTGATCTTTTGTAGGAGCCGGAGGAGCGGGAGGTGGGGCCACTTCCTTTTTCTTGGCCAGATTAATTGCTTTAATAAGCATAAAGACAACAAAAGCAACAATCAGGAAATCAATAACCACCTGAATAAAATTACCATAATTCCAGGTAACTGCAGGCACTGTTTCGGTTGCTGCTTTCATTACAACTTTCAGATCAGTAAAGTTGACACCTCCCAGAAGCAATCCGATCGGTGGCATGATTATGTCATTTACAGCTGATGAAACAATCTTGCCAAAGGCAAGACCAATAATAATACCCACAGCCATATCAACAACATTGCCTTTAATGGCAAAAGCTTTGAATTCGTCTAGAATTTTCATCTTGTCAGGTTTTAGTTAATTAATATCATCATACAGAATATGTGTGTCGATAAAAGTCTAATTATAAGACAATTCCAACATCGTGATTTGAAATCACAAATGCCCGATCATTAATTAGGATTTTTTTGCAACTTCTTTTATTTCGGCTTTGCCGGCATTCTTTATTACTGATTCAATACCATTGTTACGGCCGCTTTCACTTTTATAATTCTGACTTGTGCCAATTATCTGGCTGTTAGCAGCAGTAATTGAAAAGCGGAACATGTTTGACGGAGTTTTGGTTTTTAAAAACCTTTTTGGATCAGCCGAATTCTTCCTGACTGATTCGATACCATTCAGGCAGGAAGATTTGGTTGTGTAACCTTCACTGCTAAGGATTGTCTGTCCATTGTCTGCTTTCAGACGGAAACGGAATTCATTCTTCTTGCCGCTCTGATAAACTTCAAACTTTGCCATAAGATGATTTTTAGGTTAATAAATATTCACTAAATTTATAAAAAGTAATCTGCATCAAAACCTGAGGTTATTTTTTAAGGCAACCCCCAGAATTGTTTTAGTAACGCCTCCGGGCAGTCCGCGTTTAACTCGTGGTCTAAGTCTGATTGACAAATTCAGATTTCAGAGAACTAATAAGTTATTCAAGCATGGATTTATTTATTATTGCTCCTTTTCAAAGATACTATTTTTTTAACACATATTGATAAAACTAAATATTAATCATGTTGATTAATCTAATCTTTTTGAAAATTAGTCACAAAAAGCTAAATTGCATAAATTGTAAAAGGTATTAAGATTAATATTTAGAAAATGGATAGAAAAGAAGCATTTAAAGTTCATATTAATGAGGGATATACCTTCAAAGGAGATTCAGTGATTTTAGGAGGAGCCATGTTTGAAGGGATTCCCGTTCCTGATTCTCTGGTTAAGGTTCCGCTTAAAACCATGAACAGACATGGATTGATTGCCGGAGCTACAGGTACTGGCAAAACAAAAACACTCCAGGTAATCTCAGAACAGCTTTCTGAAAAGGGAGTTCCTGTTCTGTTGATGGATGTTAAGGGAGACCTCAGCGGAATAGCCATGCCCGGAGAGGAGAAGCCATTTATTACTGAGAGGCATGCAAAAATAGGTCTCACATACAGCACAAAAGGATCACCGGTTGAATTGATGTCACTTTCAAAACAAGATGGGGTACGTATGAGGGCGACGGTTTCTGAATTCGGTCCGGTACTTCTTTCAAGGATACTTGATCTGAACGATACTCAGGGGGGTGTTCTGGCAATAATATTCAAGTATTGCGATGACCATAAGATGCCTTTACTTGATCTGAAAGATCTAAAAAAAATACTAAAGTTTGTAACAGAGGAAGGAAAGCAGGAACTTGAACGGGAATATGGGAAGATATCTCCTGCTTCGACAGGAATTATACTCAGGAAGCTTATCGAACTGGAGCAGCAGGATGCTGACCTTTTTTTCGGAGAACTGTCATTTGATATCAGGGACCTGATGAGACGCGACCGTAATGGATGCGGCTACATCAATATCATAAGACTTACTGATATACAGGATAGGCCTAAGCTCTTTTCAACATTTATGCTTTGCCTTCTTGCTGAAGTATATAATGAGATGCCTGAAAAAGGCGATGCTGACAAGCCGGAACTGGTCATTTTCATTGATGAGGCTCATCTTATTTTCAATCAGGCAAGCAAGACGCTTTTAAATCAGATTGAGACAATTGTGAAGCTTATCCGCTCCAAAGGGATAGGGGTCTTTTTTGTTACACAGAACCCGATGGATGTTCCAAATGAAGTACTTGCCCAGCTTGGATTGAAGGTTCAGCATGCATTAAGAGCCTTTACTGCCATTGACAGAAAAGCCATTAAGCTGACTGCCGAGAACTTTCCGTTATCCAGCTATTATAAGACTGATGAAACACTTACATCATTGGGAATAGGGGAAGCGCTTGTAACAGCACTCAATGAAAAAGGGATCCCCACACCTCTGGCGGCAACAATGATGAGAGCTCCGATGAGCCGTATGGATGTCTTAACCCAGGGAGAGATTGACTCCATAAACAAATATTCGGACCTTGTCAGAAAATACAGCCAGACAATTGACCGTGAAAGCGCTTATGAACTGCTTACAAGAAAAATTGAGGCTATTGAAAAACAGGCTGCTGACGAAACGGCAAGGAGAGAATGGGAGAAGGGGAGGGCCGGTGAAAGAAACAGAACGACAACCTCCACGCGAAGAACCACAACAACTGCTCCGCGGAGAACAACGACAAAGCAAAGGAGAACAACAATCCATCCCGTTGTTAAAGTGGTTACGAGCGCCACATTCATCAGAGGTGTGATGGGAATACTGAAGAAGGTGATCTGAAGCCCCTTTCGCAGAAAGTTACCTGGTGATTATTGTTTCAGGGCAGCACGCGTAAAAATATAATCAGGGATTTTCTGGTTGAATTTTATCGTTGTCATCTTAAATTCGGTCCCATCGCCCTGTTTCAGCATATCCTTGTAGACTACAGTCATAGGGAACCAGCGGCCATCTATCTGTTTAACATCTGTAAGTGTAGTCCTTTTAAGGAGCTGCCCGCTCTTTGCAAAGAGTTCCTCTTTAAGGGGGACAAATCTCTCGGCATCAATCCACATCTTTCTTGAACTGTAGGCTATATCTGTCACTTTTGCCGTTAAGCTGAGGGTATAAGTCTTTCGGCCTTCAATTATTTCAGTACCTTCCAGCTTGGCCGTATAAACATCTGTAAGCTTTCTGTCCTCCATCATATCCTCATATGAAAGATCAGAGCCCATGACCGACTGTCTGAGCATATGCCCTGAGATCTGGAGCGTTCTGTCGGTTGATGGTGAATAGATCCAAAGCTGGTTTTCCAGTTTCAGCATTTTGGTTCCCTGCTCCCTGGCAGGAGAAAGATATTCAGTGAAAGATTGTTTTTCACCTGCCACATATGTTCTGGATGTTATCACCCTGCTGGTTCTGCTGCCTCTTATAGTCATCGAGGACTCGAAGACCCGGTTGTCTGAAGAGAGATTATTTTCCACTCTTTTTAAGATCTGATCCGCATCTGTCTGGCTGAAACTTGTAAGTGATACTGTCGCAAGGATAATAATTAATAAGGTTTTCATCTTGTAGTTTTTGCGTTTATGCTTCCAGCTCTTTAAAGAGTGTGGCAGTCTGGCGTTTATATATTCCTATTCCTGACAACATTGTCCCTATTACTGTTGATATTAATCCGGGTATAAAACCCAGCCAGAAATCAGGAGGAGTAATCCTGGCCCTGATCCTTTCCGGGAACATCATGGCAGCTCCCTGCATGATCCCTGATATGTTGATCCCGTATTTCTGAACCAGCCATGCAATAAAGAGCCCAAAGATTGTGCCGATCACCGATCCGGCTATTCCTATCATTACCGATTCATAAATCATTGTACGGTATATGTGTCCTTTCTCTTCGCCGATTGCAAGTCTCAGGCCGACTTCTCCGTAACGGCGAAGTCCTCCAAGGAGTCCGGCGTTCCACAGTACAAGTGACATGGCAAATATGAAGACGATGGAGATATAGACAGACCAGTTCTCTGTAAGCGCCACATACTGGCCCATTGTACCCTGCTGACTCAGGCTTCTCATGACGGGGGTGAAGGTATCTCGCTCCACGTTGGTCCGGTTATTAAACTCATAGGCAGTACTCTCGGCTATATCGTTGTTATAGAAGCCATCACGAAAGAAGCCCAGGATCTCACCGGCGGCATCTTCCATATCCAGTGCCATCCTCACATCTTCGATATCGGCAATTATAAGACCCCTGTCCAGGATCTCCTGACCTGTTCTTACTGTCCCTGAGACCACGAAGTTGTACATCGTCATACTGCCGAACATTGTTGATCCCATGAGAGTAACTTCATCTCCCGGGTTTACTCCCAGTTTACCAGAGAAGGGTTCGCTTAATAGTACTTCTCCGGGTCCGGAAGGGAGTTTCCCCCGTACCAGAGAGTTGATAATGTTAAGCCTTCCGGATTCGGGTGACCCTTCAGTAAGAAGGTCGGCAGCTATTCCCATAGCCGGACCCTGTGTCCGTGTTTCACCTTTTTCGTCCGGAGCATCTATCAGTCCCCCGAACTGTATGCGGGGCGACCATGTCATATCAGGGTACTTCTGTTTCAGCTCATCTATCAGTGAACTTACTTCTATGATTGCAAGATCATTTGGTATCTGTTGCATCTCTTCTGCGTAGCCGCTGGTCATTACCTTGACATGTCCGTAGGAAAAACGGGCGGTGAGTTCAATGGTTTCGCCCATGAAACCTGTGATATAGGCATGCATCAGCACGGTCAGCATGACTCCGATTGAAACCACTATTACCGGCAGCCGGCTGCGACTGCTGTCCCTTAAGAGACCTGTAAGCAGGAACTTTATCATTGTATTTTTCCTCTTAATGCATCAGTTGGATTCATCTTTGCTATCTTCCGTGACGGCCAGTAACTTACGATGGTTGTTACTACCAGTACGAGAAGTGTGGTCCCTGTCACAAGTCCTGCGCTGTAAACGGGATAGAGGGTCTGTGCGATAGCCATCCCGAATTCGCTGGTATCAATCGGCATTGTCCAGCCAGCCTTTGCCTGCCACAGCAGGAAGGGCATACCGTATGCGGCTGAAAGCAAAGCTGCCAGAACCGCGTACATGGCACCCTCGGTCGTAAAAAGACCCACCACCTGTTTCCTTGTGTATCCCAGTGCCACATAGGTTCCTATCTCCTTTTGTCTTCTGAATATTGAAAGCACCATTGTGTCGAAAATGGCCAGCATGGCCAGAAGAAGAAGTATGCCGTAGAGAACTGATGTGCCTCCCGTCTTTACCTTAATAAGGTCATCAACCTGCTTTGTCAGTTCTTCTTTTGGTTTGTGCACCCATCCCTCCACAGCAGGGCGTTCCCTTTGGCTGTTACGGAAGGAGAAGAGAGTCGCTTCATTGTGCATCCCTGTCATCTCTCTCAGCTTTTCGAGGGGCATGTAAATCTGGCCGGCATCAACGGCAGGAACGGCAACGTTGAACATGCCAACTATCAACAATTCTGCCGCATCAAATGTGCCGTTGGCATCGCGCCACTGCATGACGACCCTGTCGCCGGGTACCATTTTCAGTGTCTTGCTCATGAGGGTTCCGATGATAGCTGGTATCGCATCGCTCATAACAGTATCGAGTCTTTCTGTGGGAAGCATGAAGAGGGTCTGCCTCGGATTGATTCCCCTGATGGTAACCGCCTGCAGCCTGCCCTGAGGGTATACAGAACCCTGAATAATCAGGTATGGCTCCATATCACTGGCAGCTATCTCTTCGTTGAATTCAGGTGGTACCGGCGCATGGCTGTCGGCAAAGGTGAAGGGATCAAAGGGATCATATTCTTCATGCCAGTATTGCCCCCCGGCTATCTCCCAGTTGGTCATGTCGTTCTTTGCCTGCAGGTCCCAGCCGGCCAGCACTCCCTTGATCCAAATTATCACGACGAATGAGAATGAAAGTACTATCACATTCAGCCAGGTTCGCAGTCCGGCTCCTATGAGGTTCCGGAATGCCAGTTTAAAAGCCAGTAACATATCCGGTTGTTTTAATTGTCAATTATTGTCTCCTTCTCAACCCTTCCGTCGGCAAGGAATATTTTTCTCCTCAGATAGCTGATCACCTTGTCGTCGTGTGTGGCAAAGAGGAAGGTGGTCTTTAGCTCCCTGTTAAGTGACTCCATGGTTTTCAGGATATTATGCGAATTGGCAGCATCGAGATTGGCGGTCGGTTCATCGGCCAGTACAAGCGAGGGTTTCTTTACCATTGCTCTTGCTATGGCCACTCTCTGACTCTCGCCACCCGACAGCTGAGGAGGCTTCTGCTTCACCTTGTCGGTCAATCCCACCCATTCCAGGGCATCCATAACCATTTTTATCCTCTCGGCCGCTCTGATGTTCAACAGTAACAATGGTAATTCCACATTCTCGAAAACCGTATGGACAGCCAGAAGGTTATAGCTCTGGAAAATAAATCCGAGGTTCTCTTTGCGGAGCCTGGCGGCCTCTTTTGCTGACAGAATCCCTACCGACCTGTTGAGTACGGTAACTTTGCCCGAGGAGGGAACATCAAGCGATCCCACAATATTAAGAAGTGTGGTCTTGCCTGATCCGCTGGGCCCGATAAGACCTGCAAATTCACCTCTCCCGAATGTCAGATCAATACCGTTGAGAGCGGTAAATTCCCCCTTCCCTACAGGGAATTTCTTTACAAGTTTTTCAATTTCTATTACATGACCATTTTCCATACGGATAAATTTAATGGTTGAAAACGAACATGAGCTGAACGCCTTTTCCTGCATACAGGTTTTCGGATCCGGTCTGTGCAGGCAGTTGTCCGGTCTCAGGGTTCCAGTATAACATCAGATAGAACATGATTTTATCAAACTGTCTCTGCCAGCTGACGAAATTATAAATTTTTTTATCTGTCCAGTTGTAATATACTATGGCACCCAGTTTATCAAAGAGCCCGGCTGGGTAATTAAGGGTAAACAGTGAAAAAGAGATTCTGTTTTCGAAAGCAAACGGTTTTTCATCCCATGAGGTCAACAAGTGCTCATAGGCTATGTAAAGGCCGTTACCGATGCCGAATGTATAATCAACTCCGGCATTCAGTATTTCCTGGTTCGTGAACTGCCCCAGGTTCTTTCCCTTTCTTGTCCATGAGCCTTCTATCCATACTCCTGCCTTAAGATCCCATTTGGCATCGAAGCCAAGCCTGTTCTCAGGGATCTCCGCATACTGATCGCTGAAAATCATCATTTCCCTGTTGTCTGCCTTCCTGTGATGATAGGAGATTGCAGCTTCGCCTCGAGGGACCGGCATTTGAATCCTGCCACCCAATTCCGGAATATCCCTGTTGGCAGGTATAAGTTCAAACCCTCTCGGATTATCATTACCATATAGTCCCCATAACCATATATTTGTATTATTAAGAAAGTAATACCGTAACAGTAATCCCCACACACCATCGGTCAGATTTAGCGGATCGCGTGAATCCATCTGGTCAAACCACATAAGAGGCCTCAGCAGTGATGCCGAGCCGAAATTGATCTTCTGGAGACCGGCCCTAAGTTCCAGCTGTTCCGAAGAATAACGGATCCACATGCGGTATGGACTTATGCTATAATCAGAAGAGCTCTTCTCATAAAGACTGAAAGAGTATGTGCCATATATGTTTGCTGATGCCTCGATATCCAAAAGCTTCCGTCCGGGAAACATGATACTGTAATTGGCTGATGGGATGTAACGTCCTCCAGTAACAATGGGCAGATCAGCATCCTGATTATAGCCCGCCCTCAGGGAGAGCTGCCCGCTTATCCTCAGGGAATCAGAAGCTTTGCTGCCATTGCTTTGCGGGAAACAGCAAATCAAAGCAGCAAAAAACAAAACAAAACTAACGATGAGTGTGTTAATTCGCATGTAGGCCTGCCTGTTGAAAGAATATCATTTTAAAATTAATAAAATGTAATTATAAACCAATCCTTATTGATCATAATAGCATCGACTTGTTCAAAAAGGCCGTTTTGAACTATATTTGCATAACATGCTATTAATAATTATTGTCACGGAATGAGCAGGTACAGTAATCAGGGTATGGTTAAATTCTCCCGGATGGAGACCTGTAAAGTATATCTCCTGATTTTAAGCCTTTTTGCAGGCGGCTCCGTATTGTCTCAGGAGCTTGTAACAGCTGAAATATCGATGACTATGACGGATCCGGAGCGCAGGGGAAGGTCAATCCCTGTTGATATATACTTTCCGCTCGGTGCCGATAAAACTGATATAAGGTACATATCAGAGAATGGAGAAAAATATCCTGTTATCTGCTTCGCTCACGGGTATCTTATCAATCCGGATGCGTATTCAAATGTGCGTGAAGCTCTTGTTCCCGAAGAATATATAATGGTCTTTCCAAGGAGTGAATTGAGGCTTTGCGTTGATTTACCAGTTCCTGGTGTCCAATGAATTGTGACATTTCAATGTCTTTGATAATAGTATCAATCTCCTCCTTGCTCAGGTAAAAGATATCATTCCCGGAATTGATGATACCCCTAAAAGTAAATTCTTTTCCAAGATTCAAAAAGAGTCTCCGGAAAAGGCCGTAGCCATAAATATACAGAGAGCTTATCTGTTCGCGGTAAACTTTGAACCTGCCTGCTTTATTGTAGATCCTGAGCAAAGAGGGCCGGATCATGGTTCCATTTTTTCTGAGCTCATCAAGAGAAT
>DCVC01000379.1 GCA_002328625.1 Bacteroidales bacterium UBA2198 | reverse complement strand
GGTCTCGTATCAGCTTTTGTTCCTGGCTGGGACCTGATATTCTGGATAATCGGGTTTGGTATACTTCACATTATCTACGGAGTGGCCATGTACAGAAAATACGAGGCATGAAGGATCTAATTTCGAACATAAACAAGGTTTTTGAAAGCAGGGTAAGATTGGGGATAATGTCGGTTCTGATGGTAAACGAATCCTGCGATTTTAACAGTCTGAAAGAGGCCCTGGACGTTACTGACGGTAATCTTGCCAGTCATCTGAAAGCCCTCGAGGAAAAAGGGATGATAAAGGTTTATAAGAAATTCATCGGTCGCAAACCAAACACAAGCTATACAGCAACTGAAGCCGGTAACGCCGAATTCAGACAGCATCTAAAAGCTCTTGAGAGCCTTATAAGAGAACGATGATTTTTTATGTTTTTTTTTATTGCTCAAAACGTTTTTAACTTATGAAAGAAAGAATTATAGACCACATTAACGATCCTGAGAAACTTGAACAATTATATCGTGATGATAAAAACGCTTTTGAATCAGGATTTGAAGAGGTTTATTCACAGAATGAAGGATCTGAATTATTAAAATACTGGAAAATCAGGCTGGATTATAATAAAATGCCCGAAAAGACCAGGAAAGCTAACCTGACGGATATTTTCGTTATGATTTCAGCGTGTTTTACAGCTGGATTTCTTATCAAAATACCGGATATTTTCAACGTCGGGCTGACTGACTTTATTTTTTATGCCAAACATGCAGGGATAATTGTATTCTCCGGGCTGTCTATCTACGTTGCCTGGACCAACAAAGTCTTTGATATAAAAAGGATTGCGCTTATCATGATGGCTTATTTACTTCTGACTTTATATGTTAATCTTTTACCGCCGGTGGAAGACAGCGACTCAATCAATCTGGCATATATTCATTTGCCTCTTCTGATGTGGTTCATTTACGGACTGGTTTTTATTGATTTAAATTTGAAGGATAAGGCTAAAAGGATTGAGTATATCAGGTACAATGGTGACCTGGCAATTCTTATGGCAGTTATGGTTATAGCCGGAGGTATTCTGACAGGAATTACCATTGGTTTATTTGATGCCATAGGCATTAACATTGAAAACTTTTACATGAAGAATATTGTGGTTGTAGGTGCAGTCTCGGTACCAATAGTTGCTACATTCATTATAAAGAATTACACGACATTAACCAACAAGATCGCACCTGTTATAGCCAATATTTTCAGCCCACTGGTATTGCTTTCGGCAACAGTATACCTTACAGTTTTGGTAATATCAGGAAAAGATCTGTACAACGACAGGGAGTTCTTATTGATTTTTAACATTATGTTGCTGGGTGTTATGGCTGTTATTGTTTTTTCAGTCTCTGAAACATCAACAAACAGGAAAAAGAAATTCAATGAGCTGATCTTATTTGTTCTTTCTGTTATAACAGTGATTATTGACCTGATTGCCTTATCTGCAATTTTTTATCGCTTAAGTACCTTTGGTATAACACCAAACAGATTAGCTGTTCTTGGTTCAAATATCTTGATTTTAGGTAACTTAGCTTTGTTAATCATTGATTTATATAAAGTAAATTTCAAAAAAGCTTTGATTAAGGAAGTTGAAGTGACTATTGCAAAATACCTGCCTGTTTATCTGATCTGGATACTCTTTGTTGTATTCGGGTTTCCGCTGATCTTCGGGATGAGATAGGATTAGCCAGAACCATTCAGGTTAAAAGCCCTGCATCCGCTATCGGCGCCTGCGGGGTTATTTTATTTCAAGTTCGTTGCATGCAATGAACCTACCATGGGTTTTTTCAAATTCCTATTAATGATGATAATCCCATGCATATGATTGGACATGATAATAAATTCATCCAATGTGATATATGGGAAATGATCAGGTATTTCACACCAGAATCTATATGCAATACTGCCTGTGTCCGATAATTGCATTCCCCCATTAGCTATTGTACCGAACCATTCTTTTTTATCCGCAGTACAAATTGTAACAAAATATTTCCCGGGCAGTGAATAATCACGTCCCGGATACCGTAGCGAATTGTGACGCCTCCGTTTTCTGTAAAATGAATACATTATTAATGCAGCGATTATTACAAATATAACCATTTTTTCTCACCCCTTCCCCCATTCTCCCATTCTCAATTTTATTTGCCTAGTTTCCATTACTTTCATATATTTATCCTGCTGAACTAAAGACAGAACCATGGCTAGCCTAATTAAGGGATACAGTTACGACATCTTCATCTCCTACCGCCAGAAGGACAACAAAGGCGATATGTGGGTAAGTGAGTTTGTTGAGTCACTGAAGACAGAACTTGAATCCACCTTCAAGGAGGAGATCAGCGTTTATTTTGACATCAATCCACATGACGGCCTCCTGGAGACCCATGATGTTGATGAATCACTGAAGGATAAGTTAAAATGTCTGGTNNTGGGAGCATGAGTTCAGGGCATTTGTTGAACAGGCTTCAAAAGATCAGTTTGGCCTGAAAATAAAACTTCCCAATGGCAATGTGGCAAGCAGGGTGCTTCCAGTTCGTATTCACGACCTGGACAGTGAAGATATTAAAGAATGTGAGGCCGTTCTGGGTGGCATTCTGAGGGGAGTAGAATTTATTTATAAAGAGCCGGGTGTTGATAAGCCTCTTGCTCCCGGAGATAATGAAAGGAAAAACCTGAACAACACCGTTTACAGGATACAGATCATAAGAGTAGCTCATGCAGTAAAGGATATTATTCAGGGAATGAAGACAGAGCCTGCTACGGTGGTGAAAGAAAAGATTCAGCTTTCTGAGAATCTTAAAGAAGCAGACAAATATGACAGAAAGGATATAAGGGAAAAACCTGTCGGATTTAAGAAAAGGAGAATAATTGCAGCAGCCATTGTGGCTGTGGTCTTGCTGGCAGTTGCCGGGATATTATATTATTCCGGGATATTTAAACATATGAGACTGCAAAAACTACAGGCAGAAGGGAAAGTATCTGTAGCAGTAATGCCATTCCAGAACATGACCAGTGATACCGTCTGGAATGTCTGGCAAAACGGCATACAGGATATTCTTATCACCTCACTCTCCAATTCTGCAGAACTGATAGTCAGGCAGACAGAGGCAGTTAACGGTATAGTTCAGGGCAGGAATCTCACTAATTATGCAGCCCTGAAGCCTTCAGTTGCGGGTAATATTTCCAGGAAACTGGATGCAAATGTTTTTATTTACGGGAACATCAAAAAAGCTGGGACTGCAATAAGGGTATATGCTCAGTTAATTGATTCAAGAACGAACCAGGTATTTCAATCATTTCAAATAGAGGGTCCCTCTCCTGAGGCTAAGATCTTTCAGATTACTGATTCCCTGTCGAATGAGATTAAGGAATTTCTGCTGATTTCTATATTGAAAAAGGGTACGCATACCACGGTCTTTCCAACCGAATCAGAAAAATCTGCAGAGGCTTATCGAAATCTGATCTATGGATTAAATTCTTTTGCCAGGATTGATTATGTATCAGCAAGGAGTTTTTTCGAGAAGGCACTGGCAATAGACTCTAATCTTACTGCTGCTGTTGTTCATACTGCTTCTACTTATGGAAATCAGGGATTATATGAACAGGCGAAGGAATGGTGTCTGAAAGCCTATGGAAAGAGAGACAGGATGACTTTGATTCAGAAACTTTATGCAGACTGGAATTATTCAAATTTCTTTGAAACACCTTATGAGGAGATACGACCTTTAAAAGATATCCTGAGAATTGATGACCAGTATACAGTGGCTTATTATCTTTTAGGTTTGGCTTATAGTGAACTGTTACAGTATGACAAGGCTATACCTGAATTTGAAAAGTCGCTGGAGATATTTAATAAGCGTGGCATCAAACCTATGTGGGTGTTCAGTTATACCGCACTTGGCAGGGCATATAATGAAACCGGAGAGTACCGGAAAGAGAAGACACTTTACAAGAAAGCAGAACGGGATTTTCCTGACGATCATAGACTTCTCTACCGTCAGGCTGTATTGGCATTATCGACGGGAAAAATAAAAGATGCTGATAAGTATATTGAGAAATACAGATCAATCCGGATAGAAAATTCTGCATCTGAGGCAGAAATTGCTACAAGTCTGAGCGGGATCTATCAGGATGCGGGTCTTATGGATAAGGCGGAAGACTATTATCGCCAGGCACTATCTCTGGAACCTGAGAGCCCTTTAAGACTGAATAATCTTGCCTGGCTTCTTATAGAAAATGATAAAAAAATTGATGAAGGTATGGTGCTTATTGACAAGGCTTTGGAGTCAGCCCCTGAAGATTATCTTTATCTTGATACCAAAGGCTGGGGATTATACAAGCAGGGGAAATATACAGAGGCTTTGGATCTCCTTCAAAAAGCATGGACCTTAAAACCTGTTTATGACCACGAGGTATATCTTCATCTGGAGGCAGCAAAAAAGGCTGTAGCGGGGATGCAACTATAGGAGCACACTGAGTGTGTAAAGCATTTCTATTTTGCCGTTGGCTGAAGCCAACGGCAGGCAGGTATAATAAGATTATGGGCTTT
>DCVC01000321.1 GCA_002328625.1 Bacteroidales bacterium UBA2198 | reverse complement strand
CACAGGTGGCAAAAGCTATTGGTAATGAAACGGATTATAGCTATCTGATGCAGCGTTCAGGATACTGGCTCAATACATGGGATCCGGAAATTAAGTATTTCAGGGCGCGTTCAGCGGATGGCACCTGGCTGGATTTCCCTGAAGACCCGTCAATTAACCGTGAAAAATACACTTATGAGGGCAGCAAGTGGCACTGGCGCTGGAATGTTCTGCATGATGTTCCTGCTCTTATAAACGCCTTCGGAGGGAAAGAATACTTTATTAAGGAACTTGAGTATTTCTTTGATAATGATCTCTATACAGCCGGGAACCAGATCGATCTGCAGGCGCCTTATCTTTTCAATATGGCCGGAGCTCCCTGGCTGACCCAGAAGTGGGTCAGAAGAATACTTACTGAACCTGTTGTCCAGAAATATGGTACCCATGGTTTTTTTCCTGAACCAATATTCGACAGGGTTTATAAAACTACACCCGATGGTTATCTTGAAGAGATGGATGATGATTACGGCTGCATGGCTGCCTGGTATAATATGAGTGCAATGGGACTTTATCAGGTTTGCCCGGGTAATCCGGTCTATCAGATTACTGCCCCGATTTTTAACAAGGTGACTTTGAACCTTGATAAAAAGTTTTACAGAGGCAGGAAATTTGTAATCAAAGCAACGAACCTCAGTAATAATAATATATATATCCAGTCAGTTGCCCTCAATAGCAAGCCCTATAACCTGTCTTCGATCACTCATGATAAGATAGCTGAGGGTGGCAGGCTGGTTTTCAGGATGGGTGACAAACCAAACAGAGACCGGTAGCAAAAAGTGTTATTCGAAACTGATTCCGAGTTCTCTGGCAATTATTACCAGATCATCTTTTATTGCCGGGACAAGTTTTATTCCTTCCTTCATGATCCTTTGTTCCGATTCTCTTTCGGGATCACCGGGAATTAAAACACGTTCTTCTCCTTCAGCCGGTATTGCTGATCTGAACGTACCGATCCATTCATCCATTTTGGTTTTAAAATCCCAGGGTGATTGAAAGGCATCGATCCTCATAGCACCAAAAAAATGTCCTGTTCCTTCACCTACCTTTTTTCCCAGAACTGGGAGATAGGCCACGCTTGGAGGTACAAAAGGTCCGAAATTGGCACCGCTGAATAGAGCCGAGAAAATATCAACTATTGCCGAAAGGCAGTACCCTTTGTGGCTGCCATGCAGACGATCCCCTCCTAATGTCAGCATCGAACCACCTGATTTAAGAATTGAGGGATCGTCAGATGGTTTCCCTGTTTTGTCCTGAACAAATCCAAATGCAACTTTTTCACCTTTCTTTTCAGCCACAGCAAGCTTGCCTCTTGCTATGGGCGTTGTTGCGAAATCTGCAACAAAAGGGGGTTGTTCCAAAGCAGGTATTGCAACGGCAACCGGATTTGTGCCCATCATCCTGCTTATGGAAAATGTAGGGGCAACCAGAGGATTGGCGTTTGTAAGACATATGCCTATCATATCATGTTTCAGGGCCATCATGGAATAGTAGCCTGCAATACCGAAATGGTTTGAGTTCCTGGTAGCCACCCACCCTGTTCCTGCATTTTCAGCTTTTTCAATAGCAATCTCCATTGATTTTCTTGCAGCCACCATCCCGATACCGTTATCGCCGTCGACCACTGCAGTACTTGGCGATTCATGAACTATTCTTATTTCAGGGCTAACATTGATTCGTGCTGCTTTCCATAAATCGTAGTAATCTTTTATCCTTATCATTCCGTGAGAGGCATGACCTCTTAGTTCAGCAGCAAGGAACACATCAGCAATTATCTCTGAATGCTCCCGGCTGCATCCCATCTTCAAGAATACCCTCTTTGTAAAATCATATAGATAATCGTGCTTATACATCATTTCTTTTTTCTTTCCCGCTGATTTTGCAAAATGACGCAGATGGCTAAAAATAGATTATTCTGCGAATATCTGCGAGATCAGTGGATATGGTTATCAATTCTTTTATTTTCTTACTCTTACCGGGTAAGGTGGTCTTACCGGTTCTTCCGGCGGATTCTTTTCAAGCTCTTTAAGTGCGACTTCAATGGCTTTTTCCAGCTGCGGATCTTTACCCTGGATAATATCGGCGGGCCACTGCTCCACTTCAATATCGGGCGGAACTCCGACATTCTCAACGACAAATCCGTCGTTTGTCCAGATGGCCAGGTTTGGAGCTGTGACCCCTCCTCCATCTATTAATTCAGGAAATCCCAATGTTCCAACAAGTCCCCCCCATGTACGTTTACCAACAAGTGTCCCTACTTTGAATTTTCTGAACATCCAGGGGAGCATATCCCCACCTGATCCGGCCATTTCGTCAATGATCATTACTTTGGGACCCTGGATTGAAGCACTTGGCGATTTCAAATCCAGACCGTACCGCATGTTCCAGTATGACTGAAACGGCCGTTGAAGGATATCAATATAATAGTCTGCGAGTGAACCACCTCCGTTAAAACGTTCATCGACAATAATTGCTTTTCTGTTTGCCTGGGGAAAGAAATACCTTTTAAAATATTCATGTCCCTGGATTGAAGTGTTGGGAACATAAACATAAGCCACCTTCCCGTTTGTAGCCTCTGTTACCTTTTTCAGGTTACCTTCCACCCAATCGCGGTTCCGCAATGAATACTCATTGCCCACCGGCACAACTTTAACAACTCTGGAACCTGTATAGTCGGGTTTGCTATTAATAGTCAGTTCCACAATTTTACCATCGGTATTTTCAAAAAAGCTATAAATGTTTTTATCAGCTGTAAGGTCGCTACCGTTTACAGCAAGTATATAATCTCCCTTCCTGATATTTAATCCTGGTTCTGTCAGGGGTGATCTGAGATCAGGGTTCCAGTTAAGTCCACCATAGATCTTGTGGATCTGATACCTGTTAGCTGAAATAATATAATCAGCTCCGAGCAGTCCGCCTCCCACTCTCTCAGGATTGCTGAGCCGGTCACCGCCGCCAACACGATGATGCCCGACACTTAATTCACTGCACATCCATTGAATTACACGGTTCAGATCGGATCGGCAGGTAACATCAGGAAGGAACTTTGAATATTTCGCTTTCATGGCATTCCAGTCGGCTCCATGCATTCCCGGATCATAGAAATAGTCGCGGTTTATTCTCCATGCTTCATCAAATATCTGAGCCCATTCGGCAGGTGGTTCAATTTTTACTGAAATAGCGCCGGTATTCAAAATGCCCTTGTCAGGTTCAGGTTTCTTGGCTGTTGCTGTTAAACCCATGACCTGTCCTTTCCTGTAAAACATCTTTTTATTGTCGGAGGAAACAATATAGTAGTCAAGTTCCATCACTTCGGTGTCTTTCCGCTCCTTCATATCATACCTGTGAAGTGTGGCTGACCCTGTCGGCTCAAGGGGACGTACAATGTACAGGACTTCTCCTTCTGCGCCTGCTCCAAGGTTTGCATAATTGCCTGCCCTTACAGGCAAATTTACTATTCTTTCCTGCAATCCATCTGTTTCAATCTTCAAAATCTGTGGTTTTTCTTGCACAGGTGGCTGATTTTTTGTATCTTTCTTAGTCTTGTCTGCAGGTTTTTCAGGTTCGCTTTTCTCACTTTTTATTGTCTCTTCATCGCTCTCTCTGGCAAATGGAGAAACAATATCCTTCCTCAGTGTTGTAAGGTAGATTGACCTGGTCATCCTCATATCCTGGTTCGAAAGATCAAACCAGTTTACAACCGGGCCTGCATCGGTAGATGCGAAGAAATAAAGATACTCACCGTTGAGATCAAAAACCGGTTCAGATGCATCACTCAGTCCGTCAGTAACAGGAAAGGATTTCTGCTGATCAACCGAATAGAGGCAGACAACTTTGAAATTGGTTCTCAGAACCTTCGTATAAGCGATCCATTTTGAATCGGAAGACCAGTCTCCAGAGATCATTCTGAAAGCTCCGGGGATATAAAGTTCATCAGTATCTATCTTTTTGATATTGTTTGATTCAATATCAAGAATATACAAATTTCTGCCATTATCAACGTAGGTTATTTTCTTACTGTCGGGTGACCATTTCGGGAAAGCATAAAAGCCAGTACCTGTTACCTTCACACTCTTTGCCTCACCTTTTGCGTCCTGTGGTTTGATATAAAGAGTATATTCTCCTGAAGCATCTGAGAAATAGGCAATACTTTTCCCATCGGGAGACCATGATGGATATTTCTCATGAACATCAGGGGTAAGAGTAATGTTGCGGGGATCACCTTTTTCTGCCGGCAGAGTTATTATGTCACCCCTGAAGTTAAACACAACACGCGATCCTGTCGGAGAAATATCCACGCTTCTTATGTAATTGTTCCCCTGTACGAACCTTGGTCTTAGCTCCAGAAGGTCAGCAGCTATGCCAATAGACAATCTCTTTGATGAATTGGTTTTTAAATCAAATGAGTGCAGATAACCCTCCTGTTCAAAAATGATCCTGCCTGATCCTGCCGAAGCTTTGATGATAGGGAAATCGGCAAAGAATGTAAGTTGTTTGACATCTTTGTTTCCTGTGTCATACGAAAAAAGGTTGAATTCACCATTTCTGTCGCTTATAAAATAGATCTTCTGATCGAACCACATAGGGTCTGAATCATTGCATCCTCCCTCGGGTTGTGGTATTTTAACTACTGAATGGTCGGTGAATGAGAATATCCAGATGTTTGATATCCTTCCTCCCCTGTAATTTTTCCATTGTGCATAAGCCGGGGCAAATGGTGTATAAGCCATCGATTTGCCATCGGGAGAGTAGGATGCTGTATAACCATTTGGTATATTGAGTCTGACAGGAAATCCACCTGTGACTGGAACAAGGAAGAACTGTGAATACCTGTTTGTAAATACCGAACGTTGAGATGCAAATAATATATTTGTACCGTCAGGTGAAAATCCCCTTACAACATCCTCCCCGGGATGCCATGTCAGCCGTTTTGGGATGCCACCTTCCACAGGTATTATGAACACATCAGTATTACCGTCATACTGGGCACTGAAGGCAATTGATTTTCCGTCGGGAGAAAAAAACGGATCAGATTCAATACCTTCGTCCACAGTAAGCCTCCTGGGTTGAGACCCGTCATGATTAGCTATCCAGAGATCCTCAGCATAGATAAAAGCAATATGTCTTTCACTTATTGCAGGTTGTGACATCAACCGTGTATCATTTGTGTTAATTCCCAGGATTTTTTCAGGAACCAACAATGAAAGAAGGAACACCAGAATAAAAATGGAAGTAGCAATTAATCTTTTCATGATTTTTTATTTTAAAAGGAATGAAATAATAATCTAAAGACAGAAAATCATATATGATGTTACAAATTCACCTTAACACTGTTATACTTATACACCTTCACGCCTTCCCGCTTTGTAAGCCGTAGCTTCAGCGAAGGCTTTCCTTAACGCCTTCACACCTTCCTGAATAAATGTCCGACAGCAGCCTGCCGGGTTGGCGTTACAGCCAGGTAATTAACACACACATGTTCCGGCAGTGTGGCGCAGAAGTAGATTATATCTGCTATATCTGAAGCAGTCAGTGGATCAACACCTGCGTAAACAGCATCAGCTTTTTCCCTGTCACCTTTGAATCTCACAATTGAAAATTCTGTATCAGCCATACCCGGGGCAATGTTGGTAACTTTTATATTGTGTTTGAGAAGATCGATCCTCATTGCTTGTGAGAGTGAATCAACAGCTGATTTTGATGCACAGTAAACATTGCCGTTTTCATAGATCTCTTT
>DCVC01000224.1 GCA_002328625.1 Bacteroidales bacterium UBA2198 | reverse complement strand
AATGCTTTTGCACGCACTGCTATATAGGGAAGTCCGGGCAAAGCAATCTCGGTCAACCCGCTGAATTCTCCCTCCACCAAAGTGATTGTCATGTTCCATGCATCGATGATCTCGAGTCTGAATTTTGTCTTATCCGGCAGACGCAACCTTGCCCTTACCTGCTGGCTGTTACCATAGTAATGCAGGTAGAACTCATTGTCCTTAATCAGATAGGTCTCTTTGTTCCACAGGCTGTGATGCGGGTATACGCCTTCCCGGGGAGTTTCTGTCATTATCCTGTGAAGAAATGCTATCCTTTCAGGGCTTTTACCATATAGTTTTCCACCCTTTGACCACCATAGTATGTTTTCGGGATGTATATAAGTTTCTCCGTGAGTGCAATATGCTCCCCTGCAATAAGATATCCAGAACCGGTTGACCATCTCTTCAGGAGTCAGATTACCCCAGTCGTTCGGAATATTACCTTCATAAACGCATTCATCAATTATCACAGGCTTTAGGTAAAGTTCCCGCCAGTCCTGGATATCCTGTAAATAGGCTGTCTGAATACTCAAATGTGTTATCCAGGGTTTTGAATGATTATACCATCCCATCCCATTGTGGATACTGCATAAATGCCCGTACGGATCATATGTCTGGATCACCCTGAAGTATTTTTCCCATTCCTCGTCGGGTTTTCTCATAATGTCGTACTCATTGGCCATGCTCCACCAGACGTTCCGGTATGCTGCTATCCTTGCTATAAGGTATTTCAGATAAAACACTGCCTCTTCCGTATTCATTTTATCGAGGTTCCATTTGCCGAAGTCGTATGGATGAAAAAGTATGACATCTGCCTCAATGCCAAGCTTCTGCAGTTCAAGTATTTTCTGTTCAAAATTCCTGAAAAAAGCCGGATTGGGTCTGAAAAAGTCCCATTCCTTTTCTTTTGAACCCTCAAAAGGATAAAAAGGAGGCTCATTGTTAATATAAACATCGTAGTTTTTCGGCATTACGGTCATCCTGATCTTGTTGAAGGCTGTTTTTGAAAGGGAAGCCAGTGTCTGGTTCACTAATTCCTCAGGCTGATGTACCCATGCGTAACAAGTTGTACCGACAGGATAAAAAGGCGTTCCGTCAGCATAGCTGAAGTCAAAAGAATTCCGTACCCTGACAGGACCATGATTTTTTGATGAATGGGCAACGCAATTAAAGCTTCCTTTCCTTGAATCAAGTTCCCTGATGTTACTTTTCGTAACGTAGGTCCATTTCCCGGGTTCATCCGGCATGAACCTGATCCTGTAAATACCGCTTCCGTCATAAAATCCTTCACAGAAAAGAGATCTGTTCAACAGGGTGAATTCTGCCGACAGCTGAACTTCCTTAAAAGGATTACCGGCTGAGGGACCTTTATACTCCAGATCAAAAACCGTATACTGTTCAACATCTGCTGCAATCAACAAATTTGTGACCAGTAGAATAATAAGAATTAAAGCTGATTTTTTCATTTTGATGTTTGATTATCTTATTATTTTCAAAACTATGTCTTCCTTCAGAAAAGGGATTTCAAATTGATAAATGCCACCTTTATGGTTATTGACCGGAAATGTCGTCCTGTATCCGGATACAGGATCTATCCATTCACACGAAAAAGTTCCTGACGGCAGGTCAATAGGGACTTTATAACCGGTTGTTATCACACCCGCTGAATCGTTTAGTTTCCCTTTTTCAGGGTGCCAGTTATTGATATAAACCAGGTATTGGTTACCTTCTTCAGCAAGTATTCTTACGCTTGCTTTTTCCGGAAGATCAGGCTGCAGGTTGTAATTCACAGGTTTCATGTTAATAAAATCGAGTTCTCCAAAAACTGTTCTTAGCGTATTAAGCTGGCCTCTGAGTTTTTTCCCTCCGCCTCCGGGCTGGCGGGGGGGAATCACAAAACTTCCATCTTCATTGTCAGTTGTGAATGAGTAGTCAAGGTTATTGTAAAGGGCACCTCCCGCAACCATAAAATCCCATCCCTCGGTACGGTAATGAACATCTTCAATACCGCTGAATCCTGTTTCATTGTCTCCTATGGGTTTGTCCAATCCATAATTCATATCTACGGTCACGGGAGGTTTAGCATAATGAAAGTTAAAAACCGACACAGCCGGATTTGGATTCTCGATTTTTAGCTTTCCGTTCCGGATGTTCTGGGAAATAAGATGTTGTACGGGAAGCTTGCTTTCTGCCTCTGCAATAAAGTTCGTCATATGTTCCTCCCATGCATCGAGAGCCTCCAGATCACCGAAATACGGTTCGTTGCAGACCTCATAATAAAGGTTGTCAAACTCATTGCACTCTGTCAGTATTTTGTTTGCCATCTCTTCCTGTAACCTTAGAAGTCCGGGATGCCTTAGAGATAAAACCTCCTTATGGTCCTTTACATCTTCAAGATTATTTATGTTGTTTGTGTAGTAAAGAGGACTTAGTTTCCATTGAATGGTATCATAGAAATTAGAGAACAGATCAAGCTCCACGATAATGTTGCGTTTCCCTGCTTCTTTAATAAAATCCTTTAAACGGCTGAAATATGCAGTATCCCATTTTGTAAGATCAAATTTGTTTCCTCCTCCGTTATATCCGGGCTGGTCACTTCTCTGCCAGGGACAGATAAATCTGCCCGGAGCAGGAGCAAGAGTGTTTTTTTCAATGTTGAATACACCCTGTGGTTCTACATAAATTCCTGAGAAAGTTCTGGTTATATTCAGATCATTTTCTGCCAGTTCATCGAGATAT
>DCVC01000364.1 GCA_002328625.1 Bacteroidales bacterium UBA2198 | reverse complement strand
GGATCATTCGGGGCTTCATTAAGCCATCCCCTGCCGCTTTCAAACATAGATGCAATTAGAGGCACATAACTCTGCACATTTATTCCTCTTCCAATGAAAGTTTGTCCGCACGGATATGCAAATGACACCGGCTCAACTCCCAGCATCTCCTTAATGAGTCTGTTTGCAGAATCGAGTTCAGTCCTCATCTTTAGAAGCGTATATTCTTCGAGCGCTTTGTTCCTCGACCATGCGAAATTTCCCGAACAGGGATGATACACCGAATGATTTCCTATATCATGACCGTTAAGAACAGCTGATTTCCATTCATCAGACCGTTTCAGCATGCTTCCGGGGGAGATGTAAAATGTTGCTTTTACTCCGTACTTATCGAGCAGGGGAATACCGGTGTCTATCTGCGAAAGACGGGCATCGTCGAATGTGAGGCTCAAGGCCATTTTTTTGCCTTCGGGCCATGGAAATTTCTGATGAGTTTCTGATGGACTGCTGCTATTGTAAGTCTGGGCGGAGCATGTCAAGCCTGGAATAAGCAATATTATGGCCAGTAAAAGGATTAATAGGGATTCAGATTTTGCATTCATTTTTAAAGAATTTGCGTATGATAAAGTTAACTGATTTTTAAAAGAATATGCCAGTCCTGCCCGAACGATCTGTTTTTACAGATATGATTTCGTTGAAATTTTATTACGAGTCCATTGAGTACTATCTCAGATCATTCAGTATTCAGTGGTGGAAAGACTCCGCGGTTTGATTGAAATTATTAGGTGGTGATAATCAATAATTATGCAATCGTTCCGCGATTTCTATATTAACGGCGTTTAGAAACAGTTTAAGTTGAACCTCGGAGAGGTTCAACAAATTTTAGGTTACGTATGCGATTTTAATATTGAACACCAAAGGTATTCCACATTTTGCTGAAATGTTCTTCAGAATCTGAAAGTATAGGTATACTTAAGGAGAATTGTCCTTCCGGATGAGACAGGCAGTTCTGGCGTTACCCTTTGGAGATCCGTGTTCAATCCTTCGTCATATACTATATAGAAATCATTGCCCTCACCCGGATTAAACCTGAACCGAACGTTTGTAATGATCCTTTTAACAGCAGTGTTGTACTGAATAAAGCTCTTAAGTGAGGTGGTCGTGGTAAGGGTCATCTCTCCCCTCAATCCGAATATGTGATTTGTGAAACTCATATCTCTTTCAGGGAAATCAACATAATCAAGATAATAGGTGAGTCCGAAATCAAAGTCTGTACCTGCTTTATACTTTGGTTCTGCATAGAATGAAACCCTCCATCCGTCGAAAAAACTACCGGTGGTGAACGATAATAATGAAGAAAAATCTTTGGCAACTGAGGATTGATAGGATAAAGTCAGATAAGCAAATGAATATTTCCCCGGGG
This sequence comes from Bacteroidales bacterium UBA2198, assembly GCA_002328625.1. Lineage (GTDB taxonomy): Bacteria > Bacteroidota > Bacteroidia > Bacteroidales > VadinHA17 > LD21. The sequence continues at coordinate 3,968 of DCVC01000364.1, read as the reverse complement.
GAACACTGGCCTGATTATTACCCAGGGGGAGGGTATACGGCAGGTCTTCAGTAAACCAGTTGAAAGTGATATTACCCCCATGTGCCTTCTTTGTCTGCCAGAACCAGTTCAATACGGCATTGGTTGTCTCATGCAGACCAGTTACTGAATTCCAGTAATTATATCCGGAAAGTGAAATCCTGTGGGTATATAAAAAAGAACTTTCACCAGGAAGCCATCCGTACAGAATTGTGGCGTTAGGACCATGATAACTCTTCTTTCTTTCAAATCCAATACCGGGATTATAATTTTCACCGGAATAAGTATATTGGATATCATAGCCTAATCCGACCTGGTTGCGACGCTGCCACTGAAACAACAGCCTTGTTGGTGAAATATCAAGAATTTTATTATCAGCTTCATTTTCAAATGATTGTGCCATCTTTAAAATCAGGTAATCATTACCTTTCACCCTGAACTGACCATCAAGTCCATAAGCTATATTATAAGTACCATTCATCCCCAGCCTGCTTGTAACCATCCCTCCGATAAAGGAGTTCTGATTGACGACACTCCTTTTTAACCTTATTGCACCAAAGTTTTCATCGGGGTTATCTTCAAATTTTGCAGTCTGCATATCAAGAAAACCTATATCCCATTTCCCGATCCTGCCTGTCACCCTTGCTCCGCCATATATTCTTACAGCATTGCCTGCATATAGTCCGATCCGGCGGCTGTAAAACAAATTGTTTCCCTGGAGAAATGAAAAATCAAAAACATCAGATTTTTCAAGAAAGAATTTCCTTTTTTCGGGGAAATAGAGTGAATATCGTGTAAGGTTGATCATCTGGTCATCTGCCTCAACCTGTGCAAAATCAGTGTTAATTGTCAGATCGAGCGTCAGATTATTAGTAATACTGTATTTTATATCACCCCCTGCATCAAGCTTTGGAGTGGAATTCATTTCATATCCGGTTTCATTTTCATTCAACTCATTAACCTGGCCCACACCTGCTATTACAAATGGAGCAACATAGACCGGTTTCCTCGGTTTCAAACCTTCGAATTCAATCACTTGTGATAATGATGGTTTGAAGTGCGCAGACGAATATTTCGGTGAAACAGCCGGAAAGGTAACCAGCTCTGTTTTGGCTGCCATCCATCTCAGCAGAAGAATGCCCATTAATGTTTTACCTTCGATGGTTTGAAACCTCAGGCTGGAAAACGGGATCCTGAATTCTGCAGACCAACCCTTCTCTCCTATCCTGGCCTTTACATCCCAGAAAGTATTCCAGCTAAGATTGCGATCATCAGCCTCTACCAGACAATCGTTTTTAATAGTTGCATCTCTGCGGAGTCCGTTGGGATTGGTAGCAAACTGAACAGCGTTCTCCCTGTCATTGAAAGTATCGAGAGTGAATCCGAACCAATCAGTAGACAACGCAACATAATCCCTGCCTTTCCCGATTGCCCTGAGGTATTTCTTGTCCTGGCAATTCAGAAGGCCCGAAACATAGAAAAATTGATCATCATAGCCCATCCTGACTATGGTTGGTTCTGTTGGTGCTGATCCGGGATTAGGTATACACATCACCATGGGGAAGGCCTCTATCTGCTGCCACGCTGCTTCGTCGGGAATTCCGTCAAAGTTGATGCCTCCGGAGATCCTGGTTATTTTCAATGGATCAGCTGGTTCTGTACCCGGTGAGATCTGCGCATGGTCTTTACTGGTGAAAAACCATACAACGATCACTAAGGTGATCAGTTTTGTTCTCATCTGTCTTTTTGTTAATGTTAAAATCAATTAACCTTCTACAATGTTTCAGATCAATACATAATACTGAGAGGTGATACAGGCTCAGGGGATGTATCAGGATCCGGAGAGGTCTCCAACCTGACATTCGAAATTTTTAACGGAATGTAAGGCTGGCAATATGCTGCTCACATATGCAAGTTACAACACGAAATTAGTAATGTCAAATTTTTTTTAAGATCACCACCTCTGCCTCGCAGGCCCGGCACCTCCCCAGGGTGGAGAATCAGTTGTATGAGTTGTTATAGTCCCGTGGGGACGGCATGTTTGTAGCAAAAAGATCGTTATATATTCCTGAGCTCCGTGGGAGCGGTTTGTTGATTCATATCCAGTCAAGCAGATATTCAAGGTTGTAGTCGACCTCAAATTTCTCCAGAAGTTTCAGGTATTCATCTTTAAATGATGACTTTTTATGATGTTCTTCCTGCGAATTTATGTATTGAATAACATCATTTATCTGGGAATGGCTGTATGAAAATGCACCATATCCTTCCTGCCATCGGAATTTACCGGGCAACCATTTTTTTTCGTTGATAAATCTTGATGTATTTGCCTTGATATCCCTTAACAAATCAGGTAGTGGCTGAGATGGTTGGTATCCGGTCAAAATATGCACAGTACTGGAGCATCAGGCCAGCCATTCAAAATATTTATCCCGGTCGATTACTTCATAACCGGCTGATGGATATGCTTTGGTCCAAGCAGCCGGAGCTTTTTTCCCTTTATTCCTGGTTTTAAACTCGAAGCCATTTAATCTTCCTCCCGATTCTTCTATCCAGTCAATTTCCTGCCGGTCGTATGTCCGCCAGAAGAAATTATTCACCGCTAATCCCTTATATTGCTGATATTTTATTCGCTCGGAGGCAAGAAAATTCTCCCATAACTGTCCGGAATCATCTCTGAGGCCCGGCATATTAAAGTTTGCAATTACAGCATTACGAATACCATTATCATAAAAATACCATTTACTGCTTTTTGTTATTTCCTTGCGCAGGTTTTTACTGAAACCTTCAATTCTGAAAATGATAAAAACTTTCGACAGGAGGTCGAGATATTTTTCCACAGTGTTCTTACTTATTCCCAGTTGTTTCCCAAGCTCATTTAATGATACCTGACTCCCGATCTGAAACGCGACTAGTCGAAGGAGGTTGAAAATCCTGGATGAATTACGGATATTTTCAAATGACAAAATATCTCGCAGGAGATATGAACTGATTATTTCATTAAGATATTCCTGTTTTGATAAATTATCGTCAATATGTAAAAGCTCAGGGTAATTCCCATAGATTAACCGGTGTTCCAGCCTGTCAGGCCGAATTAGTTGTGTTTCAGTCTGAGCATTTTCGCGTACTGAAAGCGGATGAAGTACAAATGAATGTTTCCTTCCCACCAGGGGTTCTCCTGTAAGGTTTGTAAGGTCAAATGCAGACGATCCTGTAGCAATGATCCTTATTCCTTCAATCTCATCCACGATCAGCTTAAGAATGCTTCCTATTTCAGGTATTTTCTGAGCTTCATCGATTATGAGAATTTTTTTCGGACCAAGGATATTTCTGTAGTTTTCGGCTGAACGTTTTTCGAGCAGGATATGTGTGTTGATATCCTCTCCGTTCAGAAAAAAGTAATCTTCTTCTATCCCTGAAATGATTTCTTTGAGCAGGAATGTCTTCCCTGCTCTTCTTGCACCAGTTATGACGACAACCTTATTTGGGCGGAGTTTTTTAATGATTTTTTCCTGCAGTTCTCTTTCAACTTTGATCATGATTCAGTCAAATAAGTGACCAAAATAATATAAAAATAGTCAATAAACAAACAATTCTTATTATTTTGAGTCCCGTAGGGACGGGATAAATCTGGCAGTTATTTGATTTTCTTTGAATAATTATTATGTTGGATGAAATTTATTACTTCACCTTTAGGATTTCTCTCAAAAACAAGGGTTTCTCCCAATTCGCCATCATCCCTTATTCTGCGGAATGTGTCGCCTTCTATGTACTTAAAGAATGACATAGACTTAACAGGTGACTCTGACGGTAATGCAAAGCTTACCAGGTTGTCGTTCCAGGCTGATATGTATATTTCACTTGCCCATGGAAGATCACTGTAGTAACCGGAATACTCTTTAAGATCTTTTATATTTCCCTTTGATTCTGATGTTTGTTTCTTTTTGTCGGTT
>DCVC01000396.1 GCA_002328625.1 Bacteroidales bacterium UBA2198 | reverse complement strand
TCGGATTTTTCGCGCTTATACGATGAAATTGTTAAACGGAAAATCCCGGTCCTGCTTTTTGACGAACCACAGATAACTGACAAATGGGAAATATTTGTTAACCAGTTATTAAGGGAAAAATACAAGGTATTCATTACCGGTTCGAATGCGACATTGCTCAGTAAAGAACTGGGCACACACCTTACAGGGAGAAACCTCTCTTTTGAACTTTTCCCGTTTTCATATAATGAGTTTTTAATTTTTAAAGGATTAGAAAGAAATCCGGAATCACTTGACAAATATCTTACTGAAGGAGGTATGCCTGAATTCCTGAGAAGTGGCATGGGCATGGTCTTAAACAGACTGATTGACGATATTCTCACAAGGGATATTGCCATGAGACATTCTGTAAGAAACATACAAATTCTCAGACAACTTATTGTTTATTTGTTTTCGAATGTTGGGAACCTGATTTCTGCCAACAATATGGCAGGAATGTTCGGAATAAAATCAGTAACCACTTTCCTGGAATATTTTTCCTACTTAAGCGATGCCTATCTTGTTGCGTTTATTCCCCAATTCAACTGGTCGGTAAAAGCACAGGCACGCAATCCGAAAAAGATATATGCTATAGATACCGGATTCATTACAGAAGCAGCCACATTATTCACCGAAAATCTGGGTGCGCGTTTTGAAAATCTTGTCTTTCTTCATCTCAGAAGGAAATACGACAGTATCTATTATTTCAGAGAAAAGCAGGAATGTGATTTTGTTGCATTCCACCGGAACCAGCCGGCAGAAGTTGTTCAGGCCTGCTACCAGGTTGATGAGATGAATTTTGATCGGGAATTCCTTGGTATTGCAAAAGCCTTGAAATATTTCAATATGGGATCCGGCACTATTGTGACTTTCAACCAGAAGGATACTTTTAATAAAGAGGGACTGACCATAAGGATGGTTCCGGCCTGGGAATATCTGGTTTGACTGGCAGTTTATTAATCGAGCAGGAGAGAAATAAACCAGGATTCCTCCAATTTCATTTCCCAACCTCTCACACCACCGTACGTACAGATCTTGTATACTGCAGTTCCCGAGAAACAACTTTTATATTATTGCAGTAATCCGTAAAGAAAAAGTAGCCAGATAACCGAAGACGATAATTAGTAATGGTTTAGATCAGAATAAAGCTTCCTTCAAAATGCCAATAGTCTTTTCTTATGTTCGGGACTTCCAACTTAAAGTTAGCGCCCATGCCTGGTACACATAAAAAAGCCAGCATCGTTTTCTGCATACGCCGGATAATCTGACAACATTGCGCCGGAGCAAATTGACCCCCTCACATTAAATCACAGAGCACATGCCGGAAACTTCATGAACGTCATCCGGCTTGACTTCAGCATGGAATATCATATCTTTGATCTGCGCCACTCTTAACCATATAATTTCGAGAGGCGCAGCGAGACAGCCCCGGATATACAGACAGATCCAGGGCTTTTCTTTATGCCGAGCGCTCCTGGCTGGAAGGAGATGGAGACAGCTTCCATAACCCATTACCAGCCTTCGGGATTCATAAGATTTTTTGACTTTGGGACGCTCAGCAAAATCTGCAACCTAAACAACACTTAACTTACTTCCGGAAACACTTAAGTCAAAATAATTTGACTTCCGCTTTTTGATGGTGTAATTTTGATTAAATGTGCAGATAATCCTGATCACTAAATACATGAAAAATATGAACCAGAATTTCAAATTGCTCTGCTCACTATCCCTTTTCTGCCTCTGTTTCATAGTGGCTCAGGGACAAGAAACGATACCTGCGACAGGCGGAACCGCTAAAGGAGCAGGTGGGTCAGTAACATACACAGTCGGGCAGATTGCTGACAGTGTAGCTACAGGAACAAACGGGTTCATTATCCAGGGTGTACAGCAGCCGTACGAAATATCTACTGTGACCGCAATAGAAGACACAGAGGATATTACTCTCGAGTATTCATTATACCCTAATCCAACCGAAGGAACAATAAGACTTGTGATTAAATCCTTTAATGAGGGAGATTTCAGGTTTCAATTATATAATCTGAACGGGACTATCCTCCAGGAAAAGAAGGTTATTGATGAAGAAACTGAGATATCCTTGGAGATCCATAAGTCAGCTGTTTACTTCCTGAGAGTCATCAGGGATAATCGTGAGGTCAAGGTATTCAAAATCGTTAAAAAATAATTCCCATGAAAAAGCTATTTATTCTTATGGTGATCACAGCATTTACCGTTACAGTATATGCTCAGTCACCCCAGAAGATGAGTTATCAGTGTGTCGTGCGCAACTCAGCGGGTGCTCTGGTAGCAAACCAGGCTGTCGGAATTAAGATCAGCATACTTAAGGGATCATCTACCGGGACGGTGGTTTTTTCCGAGACTTACAGTCCAAATCCTCAGACCAATGCCAATGGTCTAGTTACTGTTGAAATTGGAGGTGGAACAGCCACAGTCGGAACTTTTGCTGGTATTGACTGGTCTGCGGGACCCTATTTCATGAAGACGGAGACAGACCCGGCAGGCGGAACAAATTATACCATCTCCGGGACGAGCCAGTTGCTGAGTGTTCCGTATGCCTTGTATGCAAAGTCTGCAGCCAATGGTTTCAGCGGGAGCTACATTGACCTTACTAATAAGCCTGTTTTATTTGATGGCACATGGAACTCACTTACAGGCAAACCACTGCTTGCCACAGTTGCCACAAGCGGCAGCTACAATGATCTCTTAAACAGGCCTATCCTGTTCAGCGGCAGTTACAATGATCTTACGAACAAGCCTATCCTGTTTGACGGTACATGGTCAAGCCTTACAGGAAAACCGACTACTCTCTCAGGGTATGGAATAACCGATGCAGATGGCAGCATAACAAACGAAATACAGTTATTGAGCTTAAGTGGCACTCTTCTTACACTGAGCAACGGAGGTGGCACCGTAACACTTCCATCAACAGGAGGAGGCGATAACTGGGGAACCCAGACTGTGGTGACCAACACAACCCTAACTGGTGCAGGTACAACTGCCAATCCGCTGGCAGTAGCTAATGCTGTCATCACCCCTTCCTGGTCAAGGATCCAGGATATACCGGCAGGATTTGCTGACGGGACTGATAATATAGACGACGCTGATAACAGCATTACCAATGAAATACAAACATTAAACCTGAGCGGAACAACTCTTACGCTAAGCAGTGGAGGAGGTTCAGTGACGTTGCCTTCATCCGGCGGAGGAGATAACTGGGGCACTCAGACTGTTGTAACAGATGCAACACTGGCAGGTAACGGAACCACGGCAACACCTTTGAGGATTGCAGACAATGGAGTGTCAACGGTAAAAATTGTCAACTCGGCAATTACCGCTGATAAGCTGGCGGCTAATTCAGTCACCTCTGTAAAGATTGCAGCCGCAGCTGTCACCGGAGAAAAGATAGCACAGGCAGGCGCCACCGCAGGACAGTCCCTCAAATGGAACGGTACTACCTGGGCACCTGCCACAGATGAAACCGGTACAGGATTAACACTTCCCTTCAGTGGTACGGGCACTTCCAGTAGCCCCCTGTTCAATATAACTAATCTTGGAACCAGCGGTGCAATTTCCACCCTCTCTTCAGGAAATTATGGAATCTGGGGAGAATCGGCAAGCACATATGGTATAGGAGTTTATGGGGTTAATAAAAATAGCTCCGGTACCACTTATGGGGTGTTTGGAGATGTTTATTCACCAACAGGTTTTTCGGGATTTTTCCAGGGCGGAAAATTCTATATAAAGGGAAATACCGGAATAGGCACAGAAAATCCATCGGCAAAACTTGAAGTTAATGGCCAGGTTAAAATTACAGGTGGAACTCCCGGGGCTGGCAAGGTTCTGACCTCCGATGGCGTTGGTCTGGCAACCTGGCAGACTCCCGAATCAAATCCGTGGTTGAAAAACAGTAATAATATTTATTACAATGCCGGAAATGTAGGAATCGGATTGAATAATCCCACAGGCATGCTCGAGATTTATGGAAATTCCGTAGATAGTTATCCTCAGCTTTCCCTGAGCGAAGCAGATGGATTCGCCAGGGTATCTTTTAGAACGATGCTGGCTTCTGCAAAACATTGGGTTCTTGCAGGTCATACAAACCAAACAGACGGGGAATCACAGTGGCACCTCAACTACTTTAACGGTTCAGTTGGCAAAAACATTTTTTCCGTGTATGGAAATTCCAGTGTTGCTTTCGACGGTAATGTTGGAATCGGGACTGCAACACCATCTTCAAAACTTGAAGTTGCCGGACAAGTGAAAATAACCGGCGGAGCACCTGGTGCAGGTAAAGTGTTAACTTCCGATGCTTCCGGCCTTGCCTCATGGCAGGCCCCTTCGTGGCTAAAAAACGGCAATCATATTTATTACAACACCGGAAATGTGGCCATTGGCATGACTTTCCCCCGTTATGAACTCACAATATACCAGGACAACGATCCTCATATCGGATTTTATAATTCCACTTCCGGAACCTCCGGCACCGATGGTTTTACAATCAGTACAAGCGCAACGGGCAGTCCGGTATGGATTTGGAACTGGGAAAACAGCAATATGCATTTTGCCACAAATAATACAAACCGCATGATAATCAATGCCGATGGGCATGTTTCAATGATGCGATCTCTTGACCTAAATACAGAAAGCACTTTTGGCGCTCTTTACGTAAAAGGTAAACAGGCGCTGTGGTGGGACGGCACTTATTTCAGTTGGGGTTACGATGCAGAGTATAATTATTTTGCTGACAAAGTTACCATAGGAAATCCTTCCAATCCGTCATATATGCTGTATGTCCAGGGAAATGCTTATGCAACAGGTTCATGGAGTTCTTCTGATGCCCGCTTTAAGAAAGACATTTTACCCATTTCCAATTCTCTTGAAAGAATTATGAAAATCCGCGGAACTTCATTCGAGTTCCGCAATGATGAATTTAAGGATTATCAGTTTGCGGATGGTATCCAATATGGATTTATTGCCCAGGAGTTGGAAAGTATATTTCCTGAAGTTGTCAAAACTGAAAGTAATGGTTATAAATCCGTAAATTATAACGGGATAATACCTGTGCTGGTTGAAGCAATTAAAGAGCAACAAAAAATCATTAATGATTTGAAATATGAGAATGAACATCTCAAAACAAATAATGATCAGGTTGAAAATATAATAAAACAGTTGAAGGCTGATAATGAGGCGATTAATACCCGGCTCGAAAATATAGAAGCTTTATATGGTTATAGCGCAAAGAGATAGTATAGTATGAGGATGAAAATTCCATACATAATTGCCAACGTATTTATAATGTCTCGTCCTGAAATAGCTTGTCACAACAAACCCATTCAGGATGAAAAATTACCCATAAGGAATATTTCCTGATATTATCAGGATACATCACAAATAAAAAAACCAGTATCGCAAAATACTGGCTCTCTGATTGATCTGAAATATCAGGTGATCCCGGGGCGACTCGAACGCCCAACC
>DCVC01000082.1:15712-27451 GCA_002328625.1 Bacteroidales bacterium UBA2198 | reverse complement strand
CCAAGACCTATACCGAATATAACTGCGAACACATAAATACGTCCGGGAAAATCGGGCATAAGCAGCAATGGTATTGATCCTCCGACAATAAGATAAATGAGTATCATTACATATTTGCGTCTAAAAATATCAGCCAGGGCGCCCATCAGAATCCTTCCTGCAAGACTTGATAATAAAACCAGCGATATTACATGCGCAGCCTGCGATTGTGAAAAACTAAGATCCCGAAGGTACAGTTTCAAATGCTGGTTCACTCCCCCCACCGCCCCTATCGAACACATACTCCCAATAGCAAGAAGATAAAAATTCCTGTTTTTCAAAACATTACCTATACTGACAGCAGGTTCGCTTTTCTTGGATAATTCATGAGTTGAAGGGGCTTCCTTAATAAAGAAGGCAAGCGGGAAAGCAATCACAATTATCAATACTCCAAGGGATGTAAGAGCCAGATGCCAGCCTATGTTCTTCTCCAGTCCGGCTGCAATCAGCGGAACCAGCGCCCCTCCTGTTCCGATGCCGAGATAGGCTATCCCCATGGCCTTCCCCCTGTTCTTTGTGAACCATCTGGAAATTAAAACCTGGCAAGGCAATGGTCCTCCAAAAACGTACCCAAGAGCATTGAGAACATAAAAAGCGTAAAACATCCCCAGGGAGTTCATCAGGCTTAAACCGATGAGGGCACAGCCTGCCATCAGGGCGCCTGCCATCATCATTCTGCGTGGTCCGTAACGGTCAATGATCCAGCCGGCAATAAAACCGAATAATGGAGCCACAAGCAATTTACCCAAAGCATTTCCTGATGTAACCACTGTTCTCGTCCAGCCGAACTCTTTAATAAAGAAATCATAGAAGAAAGGCAGCCCGTACAGGGCAAATCCGACGATGGCAAGGAGTGAAAAAAATGCAGCCGCGACAACGTATGGCTGTGAGCTTTTTGACGCTGAACCCGCATCAGTGGAGATTGATTGGCTTTGCATGTTGTACCATATGATGATGGAGTTATAAATATAGTAAAATATGATATGAAAAAAGGCTGATTTTTTCGATAACTTTGTCGATCAAATCTATAACGGAATAATGAAAGATAAAATCAGAAGGATATTTGAAAGCGAGGCATCTGCCATCAGGAATATCCCTGTTACTGACAGCTATGAAAAAATCGTGGATATAGTTCACCGGCATGTGCATGAAAAGAAGGGTAAGCTTATAACCAGCGGGATGGGAAAAGCCGGACAGATCGCCCATAATATTGCAACGACTTTCAGCTCGACGGGAACTCCTGCAGTATTTCTTCACCCCAGTGAGGCACAGCATGGCGATCTTGGGATCCTGCAGCAAAATGATGTTCTTCTGGCAATATCCAATTCCGGAAAAACAAGAGAGATTATTGAACTGATCGGTTTAAAAAACAACCTGTACCCATCAATGCCTGTAATAGTAATAACAGGAAATGAAGAGAGTCCCCTTGCTCAAAAGGCTGATTTTACCATTTCCACAGGTTCTCCGGCGGAGGTTTGCCCTCTCGGGTTAACGCCGACAACCTCCACAACAATTTTTACAGTTATTGGTGATGCTCTGGTGGTACTTATGATGGAAAAGATAGGATTCAGTGATGAGGATTATTCAAAGAGGCATCATGGAGGGTACCTGGGATCCAAATCAAGGGAAAAATCACATTAATCCAATAAAATCCTTTAACCGCAAAGGGGACCGGATGTTAATAATTTGTCCGGTGGGCCAATTAAGCGAAGGAGCCAGCCTGAGGTGGTGGTTATGGGATAAATCATTTTATTTTTTTTGTACAGAATAATAAAAAGATTAGTTTTGGAGGAAATCAGGAATTAACCACCAAAAATAAAACTATCGCTATGACTACCAGTACTTCATCAAACGGGATCAGCAGAAAAGATTATATTTTTTCTATTACAATCATCGGATTGTTCTTTTTCATCTTCGGATTTGTAACCTGGCTCAATGGAATACTCATCCCTTTTCTGAGAACAGCCTGTGAACTGAACGACTTTCAGGCTTATTTCGTGACTTTTGCTTTTTACATTTCATATTTTGTCATGGCCCTGCCCTCGTCGGCAGTGCTTAAAAAGACCGGTTTTAAGAATGGGATGTCACTGGGGTTATTTGTGATGGCTGTAGGGGCACTTATTTTTATACCGGCCGCACTGGCGAGAAATTATGCCCTTTTTCTTACGGGGTTATTTATCGAGGGTACAGGACTTGCACTTCTGCAGACTGCATCAAATCCTTATATAACCATTATAGGACCCCGCGAAAGTGCAGCCAAAAGAATAAGCATAATGGGTATTGCAAATAAGTTTGCCGGAGCCATAGCGCCCATTATACTCGCAAGTGTCATTCTAAAAGACTCACATATACTGGATGAAAGGCTTGCCGGCGCTGCCGACGCATTAAGCCGTGCGGTGATCCTTGATGAGATGGCTCAAAGAGTTATAATGCCCTATATAGTGATGGCTGTTATTCTGGTCCTGCTTGGCCTACTTCTGAGGTTTGCCCACCTGCCTGAAGTTGACACTGAGGCTGAAGATGAAGCTGTAGGAGAAGCAAACCTTAAGAAAACAAGCATCTGGCAGTTCCCTCACCTTCTTCTTGGTGTTGTGGCGCTGTTCTTTTATGTCGGAGTAGAAGTAATTGCAGGTGATACAATAATCCGGTACGGACAATCGCTTAATATTGCCATGGACTCTGCAAAATACTATACATCACTGACTCTGGTGGCGATGATACTGGGATATCTTATGGGGATAATCTTTATTCCAAAATATATAAGCCAGGGTAATGCATTGAAGATCTGCACAATTCTGGGAGTTATTTTCTCCCTTGGAGCTATTCTGACACCTGATCATATTGTTTTTACAATGCCATTTATAGATCTGGTCACGTTCAAACCTCTTGATCTTGTCCTGCCGCTTACGGTCCTGTTTGTGGCCCTCCTGGGATTAGCAAATGCTCTCGTTTGGCCGGCAATGTGGCCGCTGGCCATCACCGGGCTGGGCCGCTTCACCAAGACAGGCTCGGCAATGCTTATCATGGCAATAGCCGGCGGCGCTATCCTGCCGTTGGTATATGGTAAACTTGCAGTTGATTTTTCAACCCAGACTGCTTACTGGATATGTGTCCCCTCCTATCTTGTCATAATGTACTATGCCTTTATCGGGCATAAAGCCGGCAAATAAACATGTCATTTGACCTGAAGAAGATATTTTTATTTTTTGCTGCGGATGGAACCTACCTGTCCGGTGCGCCCTGCGGCAGCGGTCATATACATGATACTTTTATTATTAAAACTGCTGAGAGAAACAAGGATGATTTATTGCTTCAGAGACTTAACAACAAGATATTTAAAAACATACCTGAGCTCCAGAGCAATATTGAAAGGGTTACAGAGCATATTCGTCACAAGTTAAAGCTGATACCCGGATCGGATGTCAAAAGAGAATGCCTGACGCTGATACCTTCAAAAGAAGGAAAAACCTGGATCAACGATGAAGAGGGCAATTTCTGGAGGATGTTTATCTTTATCCCGGATCATCGTTCCTATGACATTGTTGACACACCTGCCAGGGCTTATGAAGGCGGGAAAGCAATAGGGCGATTTCAGGCAATGCTGGCTGATCTTCCGGGGGCTCCTCTTTTTGAGACGATCCCATTTTTTCACGATATTGAAAAGCGCCTTGATACTTTTTTCCGGAGTATGAAGTCAGATCCTGCGAACAGGGTTGCAGAGGTGAGCGCAGAGATTGACTTTGTTCTCAGAAGGTCGGAGGAGATGAAGGTCATCCTGAGGTTAGGCAGGGAAGGAAAAATACCACTGAGGATCACTCACAATGATACCAAATTCAATAATATCCTTCTGGATAACAATGATAAGGCACTGTGCGTGATTGATCTCGATACAGTGATGCCTGGTTATGTTCACTACGATTTCGGGGATGCAATAAGGACCGCAGCAAATAGTGCAGCGGAAGATGAGGAAGATCTCGCAAAGATTAAAATGGATATCAGGCTTTTTGAAGCTTATACTGAAGGTTACCTTTCCGAAACAAGAAGTACACTGAATGAAACTGAGAAAGAGTATCTGGCCTTTGCTCCCAGGCTGATAACTTTCATCATGGCCCTGCGGTTCCTCACCGATTATATTGACGGAGATCATTATTACAAGATACATCACGAACATCATAATCTTCAGAGGGCAAGGTCGCAGTTCAGGCTGGTGGAGAGCATGGAGGAGCAATACGGGGAGATGAGGGAGATTATTAGGAAAATGGTATAGTGGGTGCTGGGTATTCGGTATTCGGTATTCGGTATTCGGTATTCGGTATTCGGTATTCGGTACCGGAAATTGCCAATTGCCAACTGCTACTATTTGCCACGATTCAGATAAAACATTAAGAGCGAAACAATGGTTTGGACAAAGGAAGAGATCCGGTTCCTGAAAGGATTTAAGGATCCCTGGTCGATACAGGAGTTTCTCGATTCGATTGATTATAATCCGAATGCAGAGTGCAGATCGCCGCGGTGGGTTATTAAGAAGCGGGCCGCCCACTGTTTTGAGGGTGCGTTGTTTGCTGCAGCAGCACTGGAGTTTTTGGGAAATAAGCCCCTGATTGTTGACCTGAAGGCCTTTAATGATGATGATCATGTAATTGCAGTTTTCAGGGAGGAAGGATATTGGGGTGCAGTTGCAAAGTCGAATTTTACCACACTGCGTTACAGGGAGCCTGTTTACCGGTCGCTACGGGAGCTGGTCATGTCGTATTTTGATTTCTATTTCAACCTGAACGGAGAAAAGTCATTACGTTCCTACTCACTGCCTTTTGATCTGTCAGCATACAGTTCACGCCAGTGGTCCACTACTGATGAAGACCTTGAATATATAGGCGACAAAATAGAATCCATGCATCATTTTCCGGTGGTCACAGAAAAGATGATAAAGAAGCTGAAGGTTGCAAGCAGATCGATGCTTGAGGCGGGGCTGCTTGGGTCTAAAGCTGAGGGCCTGTATAAACCGGAGTAATAAAGGTCGTGTAGTCGTGCAGTCTTGCAGTCGTGCAGCTTACACAATAAAAGAAGCCGCCTGTTACCAGGCAGCTTCTTCGCATAAAGGGAACGACTATCAGTTACCAGTCATAAGTTTGTTTGTGCCTAATTCACTACCCGGTATTGGCCAGATGTATGAACTGCTTGTGGTCGGAACAGCAGGAATACTCTGTTTACCGGGTATTGTACTGCCTGTTCTCATAAGGTCCATGTTACGCAGACCTTCACCCAGGAATTCTATCGTTCTTTCAAGCATCAGAGCGTCAATAAAGGCTGGGACATCTGCAAAATATGTTAATTCATAAGCACCTGCGGGAAAAGACCGGGTGCGTACGGCATTCAGCAGATCCACTGCCTGTTGTGACACTGCATTGTCGGATATCACGATTGCTTCAGCGTAATTAAGAAGCACTTCGGCATATCTCATTACAGGAGCATAGTCGGATTGTACCGTAAAACTCTGCCATTTGCCCACAAAATACCTTGTAGCTCCGGCAACTGTACCGGTCTGAAACAACAGCTTTCTTGCATCAGCGTCGTTCATTGCCGCAAAAGCTGTTCCCGGTTCCACGTTAAGATAATATGATTCGCTGGAGTTTGGATGATTGTAATGTGCAAGAGAGTTCTGAGTACCTGCAAGGTTGGTTGAAGTAAACGGCATTGAGAAAATAGATTCAGCCGTGGTATAAGGTGAAGCCCAGATGTTTGCAAATGAAGAACTCAAAGCAAGCGGAGCTCCTGTTGGTGCAACAAAAGGTGCTGCAGCCGGAACGATCTTGGCAGCTTCGGTTTTCACCTGTGTCCAGTTACCCATGTGAAGACAGACACGTGTTTTGTATGCAATTATCGTGTTTTTGTGGATACGGGTTGTCCTCAGCAACGCTGATGAATAGTCTGCTATTGCAAGAGCTTCAGCATCATTGAGGTCTTTCAGTATCTGGGTATACGTCTCAGCCACGGTGCTTCTCGCAAGGTCGTTATCTGCAGCTGTTTTGTATGCTTTGAGCCTGAGCGGCAGACCGGGACTGGTACCGTTATTTTTATTGTAAGGTTGAGCATACAACTGAAGCATACTGAAGTAGCAAATAGCTCTTAGAGTGAATGCTTCGCTTCTGTACTGGTTATACTCAGCTTCGGTAATAATACCTGTCAGCGAGCCGTTGGCCCATCTGGACTCAATTCCTTCAATAAAGATGTTGATTGCATTTACAGCTGCATATACAGCTCCCCAAAGGTTCTGAATTTCATTTGTTGAACCCAGAACAGAATGGTTCCATGTAGCGTATCCTGTAACAAGATTAGAACTTTTGGGAATGAAGTTCTCAGCCCTGATATCGTTATATACAAAATACCTTCCTCCAAGGAACTGGCCGCTTTTCATGAAGGCATAAAGGCCATTAACCTGGCCAACGATGCGGTCCTTGCTATCAAAGGCATACACTTCGTCCAGAGAAGTCTCCGGTGAAAGACTCAGATTTTCTTTTGAGCAACCGGAAAGCCCCATGATTATTAACAGTGTCAATAATGTCGCTAATATATTTTTCATAATGATCACAATTTAAACGTTTGACATTCAGAATGAGATGTTGAATCCCAGAGTATATGTTCTCGCCTGCGGGGCTGAGTTTCTGTCAATCCCCGGAGTAAGGTTAGTGTCACCGTTGGTTGATACTTCAGGGTCGGAACCTGTGTATTTGGTGAACACATAGGCATTGAAAATCTGTCCGTATACTCTGATTTTCTCAACACCGATGTCTCCCGGAAATTTCTTGATGGTATAACCTGCAGAAAGTGATCTTACTTTCATGAAATCACCCTTTTCCACGTTTTCAGTTATCGGCATTGCAGAGCCATTGGAAACGTTGTCACCAAATACCGGTTTTGGAATATTTGTCACCTGGCCCGCTGTCTTCCACGCTTTTTCATAAACCTCGACCGAGTTGTTCCACCACCTCTGGTCTCTCAAACCGGCTTTTGATCCGTTATATATATAAAAGCCAAGTGAATAGGTGAGATTGAGTGAGAGATCAAAATTCCTATAAGTGATGTTGTTATCAATCCCTCCAAAGTATTTTGGCAGAGGTGAACCTGCAGCTTTTCCGTCGGTTGCAAGTGTAATTGCAGGAGCAACGGACCCGTCACTTTTATAGGTCCACTTATTTGCATTTTCGTGGCTGTATAGTACTTCACGGCCGGTTTTATCGACGAATATCCGTCTTCCTGATGTTGGATCCACTCCATTTGTCTGGACGGCCCAGATATTTCCGATAGGCAATCCGACAAGAGTACGGTTGGTAGTTTCAAGACCTGCGGTGATACCTACAATCTCTGTTACACCGGGAGCAAGTGCTGTTACTTCATTTTTAAGAGTACTGAAATTGAAGTTGGTGGTCCAGGTGAAATTAGGTCTTGAAATGTTATAGCTAATAAGAGTCAACTCAAGTCCTGTATTGAACATTGATCCGATGTTGTCGGGAACAGTATTGCCCGGGATCCCTTTTGACGGAGCCTGAGGAACATTTAGAATAAGGTCATTGACATTGTTATAGTACCAGTTAAGGTCAGCCTGTATCCTGTCTTTTAAAAGTCCGAAACTAAATCCAATATCATACTTATCACTTGCTTCCCACTTAAGGTCAGGGTTACCTGCCTGCGTGAAGGTCCATGTAGGTGCTGCACCATAAACACCAGATGAATAGAGATAGAGAGAAGCATAGCTTCCTATTCCTGACATGTTACCAACCCTTCCATAGCTGGCTTTCAGGCGCATATCGGAGATATACTCACTAATACCCGATACAAAGTTTTCCCTGGAAATGTTCCACATGACTGAAGCGCCACCAAAAGTACCGAATTTATTTCCTTCAGAAAGTCCTGAAAAACCGTCTCTGCGGGCGCTTGCCTCAAAATAATACTTCTTGCTGAAGTCAAAATTAATTCGGCCAAAGTATGAGATGAAGTAGTTTTCACTCCTGCTTCCTCCACCCATTCCGGCAGTTACCCACGAACCCTGGTAAACTTTAAAGAACGGGTCTGTATAATTAGTCTTACTGCCTGTCCAGCTGACACTCTTCGTATATGCTTCTTCAACTCCTGCAAGAAGGCCAACATTGAATTTCTCAGCAAAAGTGGTTACATAATTAATTGTATTTGTCCATGTCCATCTGTTCGGGCGGTAGAATTGATTCCACACATAACCATTGGATGCATAGCTGTCACCTGTGATCCCGGTCTGGAAAACGTTATCTTCTACCGACAGATTATCGAGGCCATACCCCGATTTAAGGGTAAGTCCTTTTACCGGCTGAATACTGATATACATTGTAGCCATCATCCTGTCGGCTTCAGTTGAGAATTTATTAAGATCGAATATTGCCACAGGGTTATAGTATCCGTAGTTTGCAACAGGCTGTCCGTTATTGCCAATGGCTGATCCGGCTATGTTATAAGTGCCATCGTCCTTATACGGTGAAAGGTTTGGAGCAAGAACAAATGCCAGGCGTGCCGCACCTGCGGTTGCAAACGAAGCTCCTGTGTTTGGGGCCCTGCTTAATCCGTTGGATATTGAGAAGTTTGCACCGAAAGAGACATACTTGTTAAGTTTATGATCCAGATTAAGCCTTGCATTTTTTCTTTCGTAACTATTCTTCTGGACCATACCCTCCTGGTTAGTATAGCCTATCGAAAGGAAGTAGGAGGTGCTTGCGGTTGCGCCGGATATTGTAAGAGCATGGTTATGCTGAAATCCGGTCCGGTAAACATAATCTGCCCAGTTTGTATCAACCGGTTTGCCATTTATTGTGGGAATGAAGAAATCAAAAGCCAGCCCCGAGGCCGCATTGTTCGACCGTGCAAGGTTCTTGTGAGCTACGTACTGCTCTGAGTTCATTACATCAAAGATCCGGTATGGCTGTGTCCATCCCATATATCCGTCATAGGTTACCTTAGCTCTGCCGGCAGATCCTCTTTTGGTAGTAATAAGGATCACACCATTTGCTGCTCTTGAGCCGTAAATGGCCGTTGCTGAAGCATCCTTAAGGATTTCCATTGACTCTATGTCAGAAGGGTTGACATCAGCAAGGGCATTGATGAATGAGTTTGTACCTGAAAGGTTTCCTGTAAAAATTGGAACGCCATCCACAACTATCAGCGGGCTGGAACTTCCGGTGATTGAATTAAATCCACGGATCCTCATTACCGGAGGGTTGTTAAGCACGCCGTTCGGCATAGTAACCGTAACACCGGC
Organism: Bacteroidales bacterium UBA2198; assembly: GCA_002328625.1. Taxonomy (GTDB): domain Bacteria; phylum Bacteroidota; class Bacteroidia; order Bacteroidales; family VadinHA17; genus LD21. Next base: position 18,132 of record DCVC01000082.1, on the reverse strand, counting down.
AGCTTTACCCTGTAATGCCTGATCAAAACTCTGAACGGGCATTGAAGCAATTTCCGAGCCTTTAACTCTTGATATGGCACCGGCAACGTCACGTTTCTGCTGGGTACCGTATGCTATTACAACGACCTCTTCGACGTTGTAAAGGTCCTGCTTAAGGACAACATCGATCCTGGTCCTTCCCTGGATCTGAACCTCCTGAGTTACAAAACCAATGAAGCTAAAGACCAGTGACTGAGCCGAGGCAGGGACGTTAACAACATACCTGCCATCAGAACCTGTAATTGTTCCGACGGTCGTCCCCTTGACAGAAACGAACACACCGGGCATTGCCAGTCCATCCTCAGAACCGGTTACAGTTCCTGTAATCTGCACTGTCTGCGCTATAGCAAGCGAACCTGTTATCAGCAGCAGTGTGAATAAGAATAGGATTTTTTTCATAAACAATTGATTTAGGTTAATATACATTCTTACTTCAAGCTCTGCGAAAATAAATAAAAATATTTAAAAATCTAGAAAACGTCAAAAAAATTGCATTTTTATGACTCTTAACATTGTTTTTCTCAGAAATAATAATAAAAAGAATAATAATTATTATGCCTGGTCGAAGGAATAAGTAAATTATTCCACTGGTTCACAGGTTTTTTTCAAAATGGAATATCTTCCGGTCGATACTTAATTTGGAAATAAACAGATATTGACTAATTTTAAACCCGTTTAAACAGCGGATTTATATATATATTTATTTTGTTATTCAGGTTATTAGTATTGTTTTTAAAGATTTAAATGATTCATTTGTTAATTATTTCAATTTAACCTCGCAACACATTATATATTGTTTCTGCATATAATTAAAATTAAGGGTTATGGATCTTTCAGGCAAGTATTACAAGGCCTTCGTTGAGCGTCAGAATCAGCTGAAAAAACAATATAGCCCTAAACAGGCTGAAAAACAACACTCTAAAGGCAAACTTACTGCATGGGAAAGGGTGAGCCTTCTTTTTGATCCCGGAACTTTCGAAGAGATTGATGCTTTTGTTACTCCAGCCAGTCAGCCTGTTGAGTTCGGAAAGGTAGAGAGATCATTTGGCGACGGAGTCATTGTCGGTCTCGGCAAAGTAAACGGACGCCTGGTTTTCGCTTACGCCCAGGATTTTACAATAATGGGCGGATCGCTCGGAATTGTTCATGCGAAAAAAATAGCCAAAATACAGGAAATGGCACTTAAGATGGGAGCTCCGATCATCGGGATGATGGATTCAGGCGGAGCACGTATCCAGGAAGGTGTTGCAAGTCTCAGCGGTTATGCTTCAATATTTCATAACATTATTCATTCATCCGGGATTATACCGCAAATCTCAGTCATAATGGGGCCGGCAGCAGGTGGAGCTGTTTACTCTCCTGCCCTCACCGACTTTGTTTTCATGGTGAATCATACCAGTTTTATGTTTGTGACGGGACCGAATGTGGTCAAAGAGGTCCTGAATGAAGATGTAACCTTCGACCAGCTGGGAGGTGCCGAGATTCATGCCCGGAAAAGCGGAGTGGCGCATATGATATATGACGATGAAGAGAACACTATCCTGGCGCTAAAAAAATTTCTTTCCTACCTGCCCTCAAACAATGTTGAAAACCCTCCTGTAGTTGCTGACGATGGCTCTGTTCACGATATAAATGAAAAATTAAGGGATATTGTACCTGATGATCCGAACAAAGCCTATGATGTCAAGGATGTTATAAACCAGATTGTTGACAGAAACAGTTTTTTTGAAACAGCTGAGTTGTATGCCCCCAGTCTGGTTACCGGATTTGCACGTCTGAAAGGAAAAACCATAGGTGTCGTTGCAAACCAGCCCAAGGTACTTGCCGGTGTTCTTGATATCGATTCGTCCACAAAGGGGGCCAGGTTTATCAGGTTCTGTGATGCGTTTAATATCCCTATCCTGACACTTGAAGATGTGCCCGGCTTTCTCCCCGGTGTTGATCAGGAACATTCAGGGATAATAAGACATGGCGCCAAGATGCTATTTGCCTACAGTGAAGCCACTGTACCTAAAATAACCGTAATCCTCAGGAAAGCCTACGGAGGGGCATTTATAGTAATGAACAGCAAGAATCTGGGAGGCGACTTCAGCTTTGCATGGCCATCTGCCGAGATAGCTGTTATGGGCCCCGACGGAGCTGTTGCTATCCTTTACAGGAAAGAGCTGGCTGAATCGAAGAATCCGGTTGAATTGAAGAAAGAGCTTGTAAAGAAATACCGCGATAAAGTTGCAAATCCTTTTATTGCAGATGAAAGCGGTTATATTGATGAAGTTATTGATCCGGCAGTGACCAGGAAAAAAATCATTTCAGCCTTTGCTGCCCTTAGTAATAAATGGGTGAAGGTGCCGGCACGAAAACACGGGAATATGCCGTTGTAG
>DCVC01000082.1:0-15703 GCA_002328625.1 Bacteroidales bacterium UBA2198 | reverse complement strand
AGGATAATGAAGAGTGCAAAGAAAATGAAAATTGAGACTGTGGCAGTTAAAACAGCTTTGGAACCTAATGCAATGTATCTCTCATTTGCCGATGTTGTCCATGACAATACTGAAGATGTATCAGAGATACCTGTTTTTCTTGACATAGAAAAAATAATAACCATTGCGAGAAAGACTCACGCTGATGCAATTCATCCGGGATACGGTTTTCTTGCTGAGAATGCATATTTTGCCCAGAAATGCCATGAAAACAGAATAATTTTCATTGGCCCATCCCCTGATGCCATCTATAAAATGGGAAATAAAACCATTGCCAGACGGATTGCACTGGCAGGAGGGATACCCATGGCAATGGGCAGTGAAGGCAATATTGGCAATGAGGAGGAGGCTGTGGCAATAGCCGATAAAATAGGTTATCCTGTTATCATAAAAGCTGCATCGGGAGGGGGAGGCAGAGGAATGAGGATAGTAAGGAAAGCTGAAGAGATGGAGAAAATGTTTGCCATTGCCAGCAAAGAAGCAGAGAAAGCATTCAATGATCCCTCCGTTTTCATTGAAAAGTACATAGAAAATCCAAAACATATTGAATTTCAAATACTTGGCGACACCAAAGGAAATATGATCCATCTCGGTGAGAGGGAGTGTTCCATTCAGAGGAAACATCAGAAGCTGCTGGAAGAGGCACCATCATGTGCCCTGGATGATGAACTCAGGAATAAAATGGGAAAAATTGCCGTTCAGATAGCAAAGGCAGTCAATTACTATTCTGCAGGGACTGTTGAATTTCTTCTTGACTCTGACAGGAACTTCTATTTTATGGAGATGAACACAAGAATTCAGGTGGAACATCCTGTGACTGAAATTATTACCGGGATAGACCTTATTGAGCAGCAGATCCGTATTGCCAACGGTGAGGCTCTTAAATACAACCAGGAGGATATTAAACTCAACGGCTGGGCAATAGAGTGCAGGATAAATGCAGAAGATGTTCAGGCCGGTTTTGCACCCGACCCCGGTAAGATTGAGAGCCTTAGCCTGCCCTCTGATTCAAATGTCAGGATAGATACCGGGATCCAGGCAGGTTCTGCGATAGTTGCAAGCTTCGATTCGATGATAGCAAAACTTATTGTAAAGGGGACAGACAGAAAAGATGCCATCAAAAACTGTAAGATAGCGCTCGATAAGGTTTGGATCAAAGGCACAAAAACCACTCTTCCATTCTTCAGGATGCTGGTCAGAAACCAGAAGTTTACAGATGGTGATTTTACAACTGCTTTTATTGAAAAAGATCTCGACAAGTTCTATTTTAACAGTGAATACGAGGAGATGCTTGCTGCGTGGCTGGCCACAAAACTATTTATCGAAGAGAACTTTAGAAATGAAGTTGTAAATACCAGCGTTGAAGACGGAAAAGAGATGAGTCCATGGTTGCTGAATAAGAGAATAAACCAATTTTAAGAGCTTATAAGATGGCAAAGGATAAAATCAGCATAAAAAAGCTTTATGCACTCTCATCAGAAAATAAAAGATTCTGTTTTTCTATTCCGTTAAAGCATACGATAAGGATAGGGAAAAGGGATTATGAAGTAAAACTTAAGGCTGATGAGAAATTCGGCACCTATATATTATGGAAAAACCGCAAATATCCTGTTGAGATAATAAGGTCGCGCCAGAATAAGTATGAGATACTCTTCAATGATATAAGTTATATTTTTACAGTTGAAACTCCTTTTTCACTTCAGAGGATGAAGGTATTAAGTTCCACACTGGGAAAGGCAGATAAAGAGGCAATAAAAGCTCCCATGCCGGGTAAGATAATTGATATACTTGTCAGGGAAGGATCCACAGTCTCACGAGGTGAGCCTGTCCTTATCCTGGAAGCCATGAAAATGCAGAATGAGATACAGTCGCCCGTTAACGGTCAGATTGTAAAAATATCAGCGAAGGCCAATACCAATGTGATGAAAGATGATCTGCTGATTGAGATAAAGGTGGAGTGATTTTACTTCGCAGGTACCTGTTTCAATGTTTCACAAAGAAAATCGAAAAACTTCCCCACCGAAGGAATATGAACCTTCTCATCGGGTGAATGAGGGAATCTGATAGTTGGTCCGAATGAGATCATGTCAAGGTTTGGATAAACACCCCCGATCAGAGCACATTCAAGTCCGGCATGAATTGCTTTTATTTCAGGTGTTTTACCGTATTTCTTTTTATATACTTCACTCATTGTTTTCAGGATGGGAGAGTTCATATCAGGTTTCCATCCGGGATAGCTTCCTGACATAGTAACCTCAGCACCGATAAGATGAAATACAGCGGCTATTTTCCATGCTGTGGCCTCTTTGGATGAATCAACCGAGCTTCGTGTAAGACAATGGGTTTCGAACCTGCCTCCGGAACAACGTACAATGGCAAGGTTATTTGATGTTTCGACAAGACCCTTCATGGCCTGGCTCATCCTCTGTACCCCATTCGGGCATGCAAAAATGGCCCTTATGATCCTGTACTGGTCACTCTCTTTCATCACTTTAGCCGGCATAGTTGTCGTTCCGGCAGTAAATGACAGATCGGGTTCCGTATCAGAAAATTCCGCCCTGTACATCTTTTCGTAACCTTTCACAAATTTCTTAAAATCGGTCGCTTTTATTTCGGGGACAATGAGCACAGAATAAGATTCACGGGGTATGGCATTACGAAGGTCACCTCCACCTGCTTCAGCAATCCTGATGCCGAAGTCAGATTCGGCCTGCATAAGGAACCTGAACATTATCTTATTTGAATTAGCCCTTCCGAGAGCAATATCTACTCCTGAATGGCCGCCTTTCAATCCTTTTGCCGTGATCCTGAAAGCGGTCATTCCCAACGGGGATTTTTCCTGTCCATAATCCTTTTTAATGCTGACATCTATTCCTCCTGCACAACCCACATAGAGTTCACCTTCATCTTCCGAATCAAGATTCAGAAGAATATCTCCCTTCAGGAGTCCTTTCTTCAGCCCGAACACTCCTGTCATGCCTGTCTCTTCGTCAATTGTAAAGAGAGCCTCAAGAGGTCCGTGAGCAATATTCTTTGAAGCAAGAACAGCCATGGTGGCAGCTACGCCAATTCCATTGTCCGACCCCAGAGTGGTGCCGTTTGCTTTAACCCATTCACCATCTATTATTGTTTCAATGGGATCTTTCTCGAAGTCATGTTTTTTATCGCTGTTTTTCTGAGGGACCATATCAAGATGCGTCTGCAGGATAACACCTTTTCTTTTTTCCATTCCCTTTGTCGGAGGTTTTCGCATAATCACATTACCAACTTTGTCAACAATAGTATCGAGATTGTTTTGTTTGCCAAACTCCTTCATGTATTCAACAAGTTTTTTCTCTTTTTTTGAAGGATGCGGAATCAGGGTGATTTCATGGAAATAGTTCCATACCTGTTTTGGTTCAAGATTGCGTATATTGCTCATAGTGTTTAATATTAATTATTAAAGTTAATAAATATTCATTAAATATCAAATGATAAAAATCTTAAATTATCATTTACAGCTCTGTGTTTTATGCAAATTGTAACAAAAACTTAACATTTATTTGTCTTTGAATTTTAAACGAATTGTTCTAATTTCACGGCGGTTTTCAAAAACTATTCAGGCTGTACTATTGATAATATGATAGCAAACAACAAATTGATGTGCATATAAAAAAATAAATGATATACCTGCTGGTGAAATTAAAACATAAAACCGCTTTTCGGTGAACATTTATCTCATATTTGTCATAGTACTTTTATTCCTTGCCGTTTCAGATCTGATAGTCGGCATAACCAATGATGCTGCTAATTTTCTTAACTCCGCTTTAGGATCGAAGGTTGCTCCCTTTAAAGTCATATTGGCAATAGCAGGATTGGGGGTGCTGGTTGGCGCCACTTTCTCAAGCGGGATGATGGAGATTGCACGTTCAGGTATTTTTCATCCCGGTCAGTTTTATTTTTCAGAGATCATGATAATCTTCCTGGCGGTCATGATAACTGATGTCGTGCTTCTTGACACCTTTAATACATTTGGTTTTCCAACCTCTACAACTGTATCTATAATATTTGAACTTCTGGGAGCTGCAGTGGCAGTTTCTCTGATAAAGATTTTCAATTCTACAGACACATTGGCTGACCTCAATACCTATATTAATTCCGCTAAAGCTCTGGCAATTATTTCCGGGATACTTTTATCTGTGATAATTGCTTTTACGTGTGGTATGATAGTGCAGTTTATCACAAGGCTTATATTTTCGTTCAACTATGAACGGAACATGAAATATTTTGGATCGGTCTGGGGTGGAATTGCCATAACGGCAATAGTATATTTTATTCTGGTTAAAGGAGCCAGGGGAGCCTCATTCATGACCAGTGAAGCTGTTCAGTGGCTGCAAACAAATTCATTCAAGGTTCTTTTATTTACTTTCATCGGTGTTGCAATGATCCTGCAGCTTCTAATAAGTATTTTCAGGATAAACATACTGAGAATAATAATTCTTGTAGGTACCTTTTCGCTTGCCATGGCATTTGCAGGCAACGATCTTGTAAATTTTATCGGTGTACCTCTTGCAGGACTTGCATCATTCAGGGAATTCATGGGCGATCCTTCGATTACTGCCGATACTCTGAGCATGGGAGCATTGAGTGAACCGGTTAAAACGCCTACTTTATTCCTGCTTGCTGCCGGATTCATCATGGTTGCAACTCTTTTCCTCTCAAAAAAAGCAAGAACAGTTTCACAAACGGAAATAAGCCTGGCCAGGCAGGGTACAGGCGTTGAAAGGTTTGCCTCATCAAAGCTTTCACGATCGGTTGTAAGAGGGACAGTAGGCGTAACAAAGCTGATCAACAGGATCGTTCCTGAAAAATTCATATTATTCATCGAAAAACGATTCGATCCTGATAGTTTCAGTAAAAAACCGAAAAACAGAAAGGATGCATCTTCCTTTGATTTGCTGAGAGCTTCAGTGAATATGTTTGTTGCAAGTATTCTTATTGCGACTGCTACCTCTCTGAAGCTGCCTCTTTCGACCACCTATGTAACTTTCATGGTTGCCATGGGTACCTCTCTGTCCGACCGGGCATGGGGAAGAGAGAGCGCTGTTTACCGTATCACAGGTGTGATAAGTGTAATAGGAGGATGGTTCTTTACTGCAATTACAGCTTTCACACTCTCCTTTATTATGGCCATGATCCTGAACTGGGGGGGCATGATTGCTACAATCCTTGCCGTTTCAGTCGCAGTGTTTTTTGTGACCCGCACAACTTTTATACACAAGAAAAGATATGAAAAACAGCATAAAAAGGACGAATTTGATGAAAAAGAGACTCTTAACGGAGAAAACATTGTTCAGAAATGTAATTCTTCAATAATAAGTGTTGTTGGTTCTGTCTCAAAACTATATTTTTCTTCGATACTGAACCTGATCAAGGAAGACAGGGGTAAAATGAAGAAGGTTATCCGTAAGATAGATGAACTGAATCAGCTCTCGAAGGAATTAAAATACAACATCTACCCTACCCTTAAGAAACTTGAAGAGGATTCCGTGGAAACTGGCCATTATTATGTCCAGATACTTGATTACTTACGGGAAATAGCACACTGCCTGAGGTTTATTGCTGATCCGATATATGAACATCTTGACAACAATCACCCTCCCCTTATACATGAACAGGTAAAAGAATTGCATGAACTGAATGAGTCAGTCGCTACTTTTTATGATGAGATTCAGAATATTATAAAAAAGAAGAACTTCAGGGACCTTGATAATCTGATTGCTCATCAACATTCAATAATTGACCTCATCGCCAGGATGAAGAAGAAGCAGGTCAAATTTATTAAAGCAGAACTTGTTGGAACAAGAAATACCCTCCTCTACCTGAACTTGCTTTCTGAAAGCAAAAATCTTATTCTTTATGCCCTGAATATGGTTAAATCGCATCGTGACTTTATGCTGAGCGATAAGCAGGTTGATACATCAAAGTTGATTTCAACTAACTGATCCATTAACGCAGAGATATTCCAGGAAATCTGCCGGTTTAAAAAATTTCATCTTCCCCATTGTTATTTTAGTTTTAATATATATCATTGTAAAATCAGAAAGTTAAATATTAAGTATCTGATAAAGAGATATTTAAGTGAATAAAAATATAAATCCCTCCGGTTATTGTTAAATCCAGGTTATGAGTTTACTTTATATTGTTATTGCATTTGTACTTATTTTTGATTTCATCAACGGATTTCACGATTCGGCAAATGCAATTGCCACAGTTGTTTCCACAAAGGTTCTTTCTCCATTAGCTGCAGTATCAATGGCAGCTTTTTTTAATTTCATTGCGTTCACTGTTTTTCCGTTGAAAGTTGCAACAACAATCGGTAAGGGGGTTGTTGAGCCTGATGTAATTAATCTTACCGTAATTGCAGCCGCTCTTGTTGCAGCAATATCATGGAACCTTTTTACATGGTGGCTGGGGCTGCCTTCAAGTTCATCTCACACTCTGGTAGGAGGATTAGTCGGAGCGGCCATGGCCAGCTCAGGATCAGGGTCAGTGATCATAGGCGGAGTGCTTAAAATTGTAGTTTTTATTGTAATTGCTCCTGTTCTGGGAGTTATTATCTCCTTCATAATTTCAGCAATTGTACTTTACCTTGCAAGAAATCACACTCCATTTGGTATTGACAAACATTTCAGACGATTACAACTTCTTTCTGCTGCAGCGTTCAGCCTTGGTCACGGAGGCAACGACGCCCAGAAATCGATGGGAATAATCTGGGTCGCTTTGATTGTAACAGGAATGGCCTCGAAAGATGAGAAAATTGCCTTATGGATCGTTTTATCGTGCCATTCAGCAATTGCACTTGGTACACTGACAGGAGGATGGAGGATAGTAAAGACTATGGGACAAAGAATCACCAAGCTTAAACCCTTTGAAGGATTCTGTGCTGAGACAGCAGGTGCGATTACTTTGTTCGGAGCAACTCATTTTGGGATTCCTGTAAGCACAACCCATACCATAACGGGAGCAATTATAGGTGTCGGCGCCCGAAAAGGCGCATCAGCTGTAAAATGGGGAGTTACCCGGAAAATATTCTGGGCATGGATTCTGACAATCCCTGTTTCTGCATTAGTGGCGGCCGTTATGTTTCACTTCCTGAACCTGGTGTTAAAATACTGATATCATATAATTAAATGCAACCATATGAATATTGATAAATTCCTTAAATTCTTTGTCCCGAGGGATCATTCATTCTTTCCGCTTTTTGTAGAGGATGCCAAGAACCTGGTGAAAGCGGCTGAGCTGCTGAATCTACTTCTCTCAAGCGACAATCCGCAAGAACAGGAGAAGATACACAAAGAAATCAAGGAGGTTGAACGCATAGGTGATACTATAACAGATAATGCTTACCTGCAGCTTAACAAAACTTTTATCACACCTTTCGACAGAGAAGATATCCATGCACTGACTGCCCATATTGATGATGTCGTTGATTCGATAAACGGAGTCAGCAGGAGAATAATCCTTTACAAGCCTAAAAAACTTTTGCCGGTCTACAAGGAAATGGCTGAAATGATCCATGATGCTGCCAGGGAAATCGAAATCTGCATCAATTGCCTTAAAGATGCAGTTTCAAATAAGGATAAAATAATGAAAGCCTGTGAAAAAGTAAAAGAAATAGAACACAAAGCTGATGAGCATTATTATCTGGCCATAGCTGACCTGTTCGAGAAAGAGAAAAACCCTGCCGAACTGCTGAAAAACAACAAGATACTTGAGATCTTCGAGCGATGTGTTGATGAGGAGGAAGATGTTACCGATATCATAAAAGCGATACTGATCAAAATGGCTTAGCTATTGTTTGTGGTGCGGAACCTTCCCTGAAACTCATACCGCATACAATATTAATTACTCTTTATCATAGTCAGCACCATCTTGAATCTTTCCAATGCCTTTACTGCATGTGGAATATTTGCAGGCATTATTATGCTCTGTCCTGACTCCAAAATAAATGATTTACCTCCTATTGTGATTTCACCTTTTCCGTCAACTGCCTGGATCAAGGCATCGAATGGAGCTGTATGTTCACTTAATGCTTCCCCTTTTGCGAATGCAAAGAGGGAGATATTGCCTGTTTCCTTCTTCAGTACCGTTTTACTGACTATAGCACCATCGGCATACTCAACAGATGTATGGTAACTGAATACCCTTGATTTTTGAAATTCATTTGAACCCATAGTAAAAGAACCCTTTCCCTTATAAATAATAACCTGATAACCTGTAACAAATAACCATCAAACTCCTACTTCTTGATATTTGGCAGCTCCAGCCCATATCCCTTCTTTTTGTCTTCAGCCTTCAGAAGCAGTGCAAAAACGAGGGCAAGAATACCGAATCCCGTGAATATTATCATCGGGAGAGTGTAATTATAACTTGAAACTTGCACTCCGTCAACAAGTCTGGTACCGACAATACAGTATTTATTGAGAACCCAGCCTATCAGTGCAGGAACACCCATCAGTCCCCAGTTCTGCACCCAGAAAATCATTGCATAAGCTGTACCAAGCTGTTTTTCAGGAATGATTTTCGGAACAGACGGCCACATCGCTGACGGAACCAGTGAAAATCCTATACCCAGGACAACTATCAGGAATATTGCTACTGGTGTCTGGCTAAGGACAGGGATTGAAAACAGGGTGTGAACAAGTATCAGAAGTATTGCTCCTATTATCATTATAGTAGCACCCTTGCCTTTCCGGTCATAAACATTACCAAACAGAGGAGTAAGCAGAATAGTGCCAAAAGGAAGCAAACCCGGAATAATACCTGCAACTGATTCATCCACTCCAAATTTATTAACCATTAAATCGGCAGCATATTTAAGGAATGGAAAGACCGAAGAATAGAACAAAACGCACAAAATGGCAATATACCACCATCCCTTGTTCTTCACAATATACCATATATCTGCAACACGAAACGTTTCTTCAACCTCTGTCACTCCGCTTCTGCCGGCTTCGGCAGCAACTGACCTGTCAAGCTTGTTATCCATAATTGTATAGATGAAAAAGGCTATCATACCAATACAGAGCATGATCAGACATACCAGGACCGGGGCTGAGACCTTTCCGAAAGCTGCCGCAATAGGCACAGAGGTGGAAAGAGCAAGTGCCGTTCCCAGTCTTGCTGTTGCCATCTCAAGACCCATTGCCAGAGCCAACTCTTTCCCCTTGAACCATTTTACAATGATCTTTGAAACAGTTATCCCTGCAACCTCTACTCCAACTCCAAAAATAGCGAAACCCAATGCAGCAATTACTACCTGTCCATTCATTCCAAGTATTTTAACACCATCGAGAGAATGAGTGGATATTGCCCAATATTTTATTGCTGTACCGGCCACCATTGTTATTGTTGCCATCTTTCCGGTGAAACGGACCCCCATCTTATCAAGCATTATTCCCCCGAGAATAAGCATTAAAAGAAATACGTTAAACCATCCATAGGCACTTGTAAAAAAGCCATATTCGGCACTGTTCCATAACAATTCCTTCTCGAGCATAGGTTTTAAGGGTGCCATAACATCGGTCAGATAATATCCGCATAACATCGTAAACGATACTATGGCCAGTGCAGCCCAGCGGGCAGTTTTAGAGTCGCGCAGAGTATTTGTTATCGTTTCCATAAAAATGATCCAGATTTGGTTAAAAGACCGGTAAATGTAAAAAAATAAATTCATTGCAACCAGGTTAATAAATTCAATATTTAAGAAAAGTAATATCGAACCATTTGCCCGATCATCTGTTAGTAAATAAAATTCGGGATCAGAGTGTAGAGACAGGTTAAAATAATTTCCTTTAATTTGCAAACAAAAACAAAAATAAACCGGGTGGTTTTATGAAAAAGATATCTGTAATTTTATTATTCGTCACTTTAGCAATAACAACCTATTGCCAGCAGTCAGATGTGAAATGGTATACCTTACAGGAAGCCGAAAAACTAAGTATACAGGCTCCCCGTCCGATCTTCATTGATACATATACTGACTGGTGCGGCTGGTGTAAAAAGATGGATCAGGAGACATTTACAAACTCCATAATTGCCGATATTCTCAATACAAAGTTCTACCCGGTCAAATTCAATGCCGAGGGTAAGGAAAGCGTGACTTTCCTGGGGCAGACCTTTATCAACGACGGAAAAAGCGGCAGAGCTCACCAGCTGGCTGTTACCCTGCTTCAGGGACGGCTATCATACCCTACAGTAGTCTTTCTTACACAACAGGATAATAGATATTCTGCCTCCCCTGTACCCGGTTTCAGGCAGCCAAAAGAGATGGAGGTGCTTTTGAGCTTTTTTGCCAGCAAAGCATATGAAACACAAAAGTGGGAAGATTACCAGAAGAGTTTTAAGGGCAGGGTCCAGTAAATGAAAAAGATACTTACTGTTTGCAGAGAAATCAAAAAATACCTTAACAAGCAATCAGCATCCGGCAACAAAGAGACTTATCCGGATCACCTGCCGATAATATAATTCGATGGCAGCTGCACCACCTCTCCAAACTGGAAAATAAGCTGCCTTGAATTGGTAATAATTTCTTTACCTAATGATATTCTTATTGTTACTACATCAGGAATCCTGTAGAACAGTTTATCAAACTTAGAAGACGAGGGTCCTGATCTTTTCAGAACATTAAGTTGCCCCGTTTTCTCTTCCGGCAAAAAATCTATTGTGACAGGATTACCCGCCTTTTCAGAAGCAGCCTCAGGTCCTCTCATTTCAGAGAATCTGAACAGTACTGTCTGCTTCCCGATCATTTCTTTCCGCGGAATGATCTGGAATGAGAACGTCCGGTATTCCTTCCAGGTTTTACCTGCAAACAATTCAGTATAATCCTTTTCCAGGCGGTTTATTTCGTTGATGGCAGCATCACTCTGGGGAAAAACGTTTGCTTCGCCGGTAAGTATCAAATGTTTTCCATCGCGCAGCTCCATAAGCCTCCTGGCAGCTCTGTCAGCCAGCTGTTCAAGCGTGAGCTTCTGCTTCTTTTCAATAAGGTAGGGTATCCTGATGAATGCCGTGTCAACACTTATAATCCTGTAAGCAGTGTCACTCCTTGAACGGAAATATTCATCGGCCCCGAGATCAAGCACCCGCAGATTGTTCAAATCGGCGCCTTTATCCTGATAGCGTACTTCACTGGAGTAATATATTTCAGGATTCAGATCAAGAATCAGACCTGCTTTTTTAAGGGAGAGAGCGTTTGTCTGGAAAAGTGAGCTGGCTTCAATAACATAAAACCCGGAAGGATCAAGTTCATCGTGTGTCCTGACTGTCACTCCCGTGACCGACCAGTATTCGTTCTCGCTCCTTATAACATCTGTAAGCCCAAGCATTTCACCGGCAAAACGTGAGTAAGGTCCGGGCTTTTCAACTACCCGTTCAATTTCAACTTTCAGGTCAACGACTGTAAGTGGAAGTGCATAAATCAGAGTTCCATCCTTAACAGCAAAATTTTCAGTCAGGGGAGAAACAATAACTTTTGACTTACCGAGATTCCTGCCTGAAGAACAGGCGCCTGTTGCTAATGCTATTATTATTAAAAATGATAGTTGTATTATGTTTCTCATGTAATTTCTTTTAGTATTATATGAAGCCATATTTCTTTTTCACAATACTTTTATGAATCATTACTATTATTTGATCTTATCTTCATAAACGCATTTCCAATGTTATTAATTATGTCTGAAGCAATAAGGGCTTCATAACCTGATGAGGAAGAAGCAATATCCCCGGCCAGTCCCTGAATAAACACTCCTGCCTTTGCAGCATTCTCGGGTGAATAGCCCTGACAGAGCAAAGATAGAATAATTCCCGTAAGAACGTCGCCGCTGCCAGCTGTAGCCATTCCAGGATTGCCTGAAGTATTGAAACAAACTCTGCCGTCGGGTGTGGATATTGAGGTTAAAGCTCCCTTCAGAACTACAATACATCTGTATTTACCGGAGAATTCAATTTGTTTTTCAAGTCTGTTATAACCGTTATCAGCTGTGCCTGCAATCCTTTCAAATTCTTTTGGATGAGGAGTCAGGATACTCTCTTCCGGCAACAATGAAAGCCACTCCTTATTTAAGCCCAGAATATTAAGTCCGTCTGCATCAACAACTATCGGTTTCCGGCATTTCAGCAACAGTTTGTGAAGTGCATTCTGTGTAACCCGGGCAGTCCCTGTTCCCGGGCCAATGGCCAATGCACTGTAATGATCCATATCCTTTATGTCTGAAATGACATTTTCAGAGTTGTCAGTTATAACCATAGCTTCGGGGAGGGATGATTGAAGAACTGTGTACCCGCATGATGGAATATGAGAAGTAATAAGTCCTATTCCCGTTTTGAGAGCAGCTTTTGCTCCCAGTACTGCAGCACCCATTTTACCGTATGAACCGGCAATCAATAATCCATGCCCGTAAATACCTTTATGATCAAACTTGTTCCTTTTCTTAAGAAGTGGTAATATATCCTTCTTTTCGGTTAAAAAGAAAGAGGTTTCTGTGTCCTGTATTGCTTTAGGATGCAGACCTATCGGCAAAATAATCCATTCCCCAGTATATATTTCATTTTCAGCGAACAAAAATGCCAGCTTAGGAAACTGAAAACTGAGAGTGTGATTTGCTTTAATGATATTTTCGGTCAGATTATTACTGTTATCTTCACCGAACAAGCCAGAAGGAATATCAATAGAGACAACTTCCGCACCTGATGAGTTAATTTTTCTTATTACATCGGCAGGCAATCCCTGAACCGGGCGGGCAAGTCCTGATCCGAAGATTGCATCTATTACAACATCATCAGAAAGTATAAGAGGGAAATGTTCGATTTGGCTGATGATCCTGAAAAGAACATCAGTTTCTTTTTCAAGTCTTTGCCTGTTTATTTCCCAGTCATCACTTGTCGTGTCAGTGAATTTTGCATAATATACCTGAGTTTCAAACCTGGCTGAGTGAAGCATCCTGGCGAGGGCCAGGCCATCTCCGCCGTTATTCCCGGGTCCCGCAAAAATGATGAAACGCTTTGTTCTGTCATAACGGTTAACACACCATCTGAACAATTGTCCTGCAGCTCTTTCCATCAGGTCAATAGAAGCAACGGGTTCGTTTTTGATGGTAAAATCATCAATTTCCTTTATCTGCCCGCACCGGAAGATTTTCATTTTTTTCTATTTAGAGCAAAATCAAATAATAAAAGCTTTAAATAATAAAATTACAAAAACACTTTTAATAACCGGCAACCAGAGATTAAAAATGACATTTGTGAAACCGCTCCGCGGTTTTTTATTATGGTGATCATTCCTTCTATTATTTTGTAAGACCTCTCCGAGGTACATGAAGATAAATAATTGCAGATCCCTGAGCATCTTATGATTAAATCAGCGCTGATTACAGCCGGCAGATCAGGATGGTTTTAATCTTCTTATAAACACCGGAAGTGTCAGATTATTGGCAGGAAAAGATTTTTAAGTTAAAGAGTTAACATTGGAAGTGTTGCACTTTTAAAAAGATTAATATATTTGTTCCGGTTCAGGGAGATGAATACTGGTTTATAAAATCATCCGGATAACCTGGGCAATAAGATTGTTTTATTGAAATTTAATTAACTAACTAATTGAAAACCAAATGTTAAAGAATCATCCAAAGGGATTGCTGGTAGCCTTTTTTTCCAACATGGGTGAAAGGTTCGGGTTTTATACTATGATGGCCATTCTGGTTCTTTTCCTGCAGGCCAAGTTTGGTCTTTCTGCTGAAAAAGCCGGAGGTATTTACAGCTGGTTCTATTTCAGCATATATGCGCTGGCACTGGTCGGAGGACTAATGGCTGACGCAACGAAGAAGTATAAACTGGTAATCCTGTCAGGCATAATAATAATGTTTGCAGGATATATAATCATGGCCGTTCCGGGCATGACTTTGACTATCACTATCATAGGTCTGTTTACAATTGCACTGGGCAATGGTTTGTTCAAGGGTAACCTTCAGGCTGTTGTAGGTCAGATGTATGATGATCCGCAATATTCCAAACTGAGAGATTCTGCTTTTATGATCTTTTATATGGGTATAAATGTTGGTGCATTCTTTGCTCCCTTTGCTGCAAACGGGATAAGGAACTGGTGGCTCAGGGCAAACGGATTCGCTCACGATGGAAGTCTGCCGGCTCTCTGTCATCAGTATTTAAACGGATCTATTACTGATACTTCAACGCTGCAGCAACTTGCCAATAATGTCAATTTCAGCGGACCCGTGACAGACCTTTCAGCATTTGCAGGACAATATCTTGATGTATTCTCAAAAGGTTACAATTATGCATTCGGCATAGCTGCGGCAGCTATGGTGATCTCGCTTCTGGTATATGTTATTTTCAACAGGCTTCTGCCAAATAAAGAAAAGAAAGTAACGGCTGAAGTTTCCCATAAGGTTGAATTCAAACCTTTGCCTCTCATAGCTGCAATTATTGCAATAGGAGCTACTGCATTCGGATTGCAATTCATTAAGCAGGTCGGCTGGGCCAATGGTTTCGCTTTTGGCCTGTTTGCCGGATTCGTCACGTGGATCATCCTAAGCTCGCATAAAGAAGAAAGAGCTCGTATAACAGCACTTGTTCTTGTATTTGTTGTTGTGGTGTTCTTCTGGATGTCATTTCATCAGAACGGACTCACACTTACCCTGTTTGCCCGTGATTATACAGTGAAACAGGTTGGTCCTATCACTTATCTTTTCTTCACTCTTCCGTCTATACTTGCAGTCATAGGATCAATTGCAGGCCTTGTGCTGCTGATAAGAAAGAATCTCAGGCTTAATACCCGGATAGCAGGAGGAATTCTGCTGGTTGCAGCTCTTGTTCTCGCTTATTTCAGAGTTACAAAGGCAGGTGCAATGAATTCGATTTCACCCGAGATCTTCCAGTCTTTCAATCCTTTGTTTATAGTAGCTCTCACTTTTCCTGTAATGGGTATCTTTGCCTGGCTGAATAAAAAAGGTATTGAACCATCGACACCCAGGAAGATCGGTATCGGGATGATTATTGCAGCTTTTGGTTTCATTCTGGTCATGATATCGTCGATAAGACTCCCCTCACCTGCTTCCCTTGACGGACTCCCGGTTGCTGACGAATTCAGAGTTACAACCTATTGGTTAATAAGTAGTTATCTCATACTTACTATTGCTGAGCTATTTCTAAGTCCAATGGGATTGTCATTTGTTTCAAAAGTAGCACCTTCACGTTTCCAGGGTCTTATGCAGGGTGGATGGCTGCTTGCAACCGCAGTTGGCAATAAGTTGCTTTTCGTGGGAACAATCTTGTGGGATAAGGTTGAACTCTGGCATCTGTGGCTGGTATTTATAGTCTGTTGCTTTGCTTCAGCCGCATTTATCTTCTCAATACTTAAAAGACTTGAAAAAGCCTCAAAATAAGGATAATAAGAACTAAAAGAGATTATCTTTTTAATTCTAACCTGAAAAATTCATAGAATTTTTCACACGAAGTGTTGACGATTGAAAATCAAAATGATACGAAATAGCAAGAAAGTAACAAAATGATTTTCAATGTCAAGGTTAACCCTGACAAATAATTGGTTCCCAATTATTTCGTCAGCCCTTCGGGTGATTAATTCATGTTTATGAATTAATCAGGCTAA
>DCVC01000347.1:1754-3405 GCA_002328625.1 Bacteroidales bacterium UBA2198 | reverse complement strand
TTAATTGAACAACCCATTTTCCTGTCTGGGCAGAAGGCGGAAGGCCGCCTCCCGGAAACAGCCATTGCCCGGCCATATAGAAGTTTTTGAGCTTCGGCAGCTGCATATCCAGGGATTTCATCATATTTTCTTTTGACGGCATAAATCCTTCGTACGCACCATCTTTAACACCTGTATAGCGTACGTCAGTCAGGGGAGTTGCAACATCAACTACCTCAATATACTCCGATATGCCAGGATAAATAGTTTCCAAACATTCAACAGCATCCTTTTCTATCTCCTTCTTTTCGTTCTTATACTCTTCACCTTCAAGATTTTCCCATAGCTTCCATGGGCTTTCAAAACGCAGAACTATGGTGGTTTTGCCTTCAGGTGCCATTGTGGGATCGTAGGAGTAGTTCATCACCGAATATCCATTTTCAAGACTGGTCCGTCCTATTTTTGTGCCCTTTGTAACACTTACAATTATGGGGGCTTCCGAGGGTATTGATTTATTTATTCCGAAGGAGACCTGTACCAGGGGTGTAAACAATTCCCAGTTCCTGTAGGCAAAATCAATTTTTTTGTTCACATATTTACCTTCCAGCATTTTATATATAGTTGTGTATCCATCGGCTGTTCCTATAACGTAATCGGCATCAACTTTTTCCCCGTCCGTCAGTATTACACCTCTTGTGATGTTGTTTTCAACAACAATTTTCTCAACCCTTTTCCTGTAAGAGATTTTTCCGCCAAGCTTCCGGAATTTTTCAACCATTCGCTGCGCCAGGGGATATGAGCCTCCCTTGATATAGCCCGCATTCTTTTGGTTATACCAGCCGAGCATAAAAATGAAAGCCAGGGCAGAGAAGTTCCTGTCTCCGTACATTGCATAAAAAACTGATCTCAGTCTTTCATTTTTGAAATTAAGCCTGTCGAAGTATTCCCTGCAGGTTAACCGGCCAAATTTTCTGACAATCTTAAATATTGGCAGCATAACGGGTATAACTTTTATAGAATCGAGCGGGCTTCGTAATTCGGGGGGAAGTGCAAACGGTTCCAGCAAAGCGCTCTTGCGCATATCGCTGCACATCTTTTGTATGTTATTGCTGTCTTCGGGGGCAAATTCAATAAGGTATTTTTCCCAACGATCTATGTTTGAATAGATAAAGAATTCGTTTCCGTCTTTGTCGATTATTTTGGAATGGATGTCATGGTCAATAATTTCAGTCTTGTCGTTAATCACGTTGGTTTCTCTCCAGATATCGTAAAACGGCCCTTTTGAGGTTCCTACAAGCCAGTGCAGGCAATAATCGAACCTGAAGCCTTTACGTTCCCATGCCGTGCACTGGCCACCGGCAACTGAGTGCATCTCAATAATTTCGGTATCAAAACCGTTCATTGCAGAGTATATTCCGGCTGATAATCCGGCAACCCCGCCACCAATTATTACTACTTTTTTCAATGGACTTTTTCTTATAAAATTGTATCCCGAAAAGTATGGATTTTATCTTAAACTTAGTACCCAAAATATTTTAGGAACGACAACTTAACAAAAAATTAATCTGGGTCATCCTATGGGCAAAGAAACTGCAGTTACGGATATAATTAATAAGCAGTCATTCGATTGTCATTCAATAGTCATTCAATAGTCATTCAATGGTCATTCAGT
>DCVC01000347.1:0-1659 GCA_002328625.1 Bacteroidales bacterium UBA2198 | reverse complement strand
TCAATGGTCATTCAATGGTCATTCACGCGAAGCGCTGAATGACGTCCGACATAAGGAGGACAAATGACGTCCCGCTTGCGGGACAAATGACGCACACAGTGCGAATGACAATTAATGACGGCGAAGCCGAATGACAATCTCATTTTATATAGCAATCAAAAGCAATCCTGGTCCACGTTTCCATTCCATCATAGAATTCAGCCAGATCCTGTTTTTCAATCCAGGCTGCAGTCATTTTATCCGTTTCATTTACATATACATCTTTATTTGATACTCGGATATTATATAGAAGTCCTATATGGACCCTGCTGACCGGAATGGACTCATCATTAATGAAGCCGATAAATTCTATTTCCTCTATTGAACAATCATTTGATAATCTGACCTCTTCATGAAATTCTCTTTTTAATTCATCGATCAGGAATTGTGCATCCGGTTTGGTTGATCGTCCGGGGTTCACGTGCCCGCCGACACCCAGGTGGAGCTTGTTTTGTAACCTTTTTTCTGTCTGTCCGGATGTTCTCTGAAATAAGAGAAATGATTCTTTATGTGAGATAATTGCATATGGAATTATTTGCTTATAGGAAGGGTCTTCTTCCAGTTCGCTTCTATTCCTGAACAGGCCTTTATGAACGATCCTGTTCAGGACATCGCTGTCTCCTTTTATTAACCCTGTTTCTTTCCAGGTCAATAATTTCCACAGGTCGGCTGCAGGAACAGCAAATACTGATTCTTCCAAATTCAGGCTGGTTAGACGCACATATTCCTTCTGATCGGAGGATGGGGGTCGTAGTTCTCCACAACAAAATCATCGATAGTCAGCTGATCAAAAGGTTTTTTAGCAATATGCAGCTTAGGTAAAGGTCTGGGTTCCCTTGACATCTGTTCCAGTATGGCGGTAACATGATCATATTTTTCCTCATTGCCGTCGGCGGGAGCATTTTTATTTATCCACTCGACAACACCCAGGTATTCTTCCCTTTTTGATACATTCCTTACTCTTTTCTGCAATTCCCTGAAATTATCCCTGTGCCAGAGAGTTCTCTTACCGATGCTGGAATAGAAATGTGAATCTCCGAAAGTGTGGATGAATGTTTTCGGGACCATTCCTGCTCCCTGGGCAATTACATGTGTAAGTGCAGCATAGCTGGCTATGTTGAAGGGAACCCCCAGGAACTGGTCACAACTTCTCTGGTAAAGTTGTAGTTCCAGTTCACCTTCTTCATTTGCAGTTGCCTGGTAGAGAACATGACATGGAGGCAAGGACATTTTCGGAGTATCTCCGGGATTCCATGAATCAACAATGTGTTTTTTCCCGGTCGGATTCTTTTTCAGACCCTCTATCATTTTTCCTACCTGGTCTATTTCAACAAACACACCCTTGTAATGATCGTAATATTCCCATCTTCGCCATTGTTTCCCATAAATAGGTCCTGCATCTCCCCATCTCATTGCAAACTCCGGATCTTCTTTTATTCTCTGGCCATACTCTTCCATCGCCTTATCCCAGTCGGGAGAATATTTTACAATATTTTCAGGGAAGATCCCCTCTTTCTGCATCCGGGGAAGATTATCCTGGAAGGCGTCAGGTCTCCAGATGGGGCAGTTATTGTCTTCGAGGTATTTGATATTTGTATCACCTCTCAGGAACCATATTGT
>DCVC01000266.1 GCA_002328625.1 Bacteroidales bacterium UBA2198 | reverse complement strand
TTAAATTCGGGAATGAGATATTTTACCCAATCTAAAAACTCTTTTTATCATGGAAAAAGAGATAATCACCGCGGTAGCAATAGGCATAGGCCTTAGTGCCAGTTGCGGATTCAGGGTATTCGTACCCATGCTAGTAGCAAGTATAGCTGCCAGGATGGGAATTTTCCCCTTAAACGAGGCATTTCAGTGGCTTTCAAGCTGGCCTGCAATAATCTGTTTTGCCACGGCTACAATTTTAGAAATTGGAGCTTATTATATCCCTTTCATTGATAATTTACTAGATACCATCACCACCCCTCTGGCTGTTGGGGCAGGCACACTGCTTGTTACTTCAGTTCTGCCTGTCGATAATGATATGCTTAAATGGATCATGGGATTCATAATCGGAGGAGGTGCTTCAGCGACGGTACAGGGCGGAAGTGTAATTACGCGCCTTGCCTCTACCAAGCTGACCGCCGGTGCCGGCAACGCTGTTGTCTCTACCGGAGAGCATGCTGCGGCATTTGGAACTTCAATCCTTTCAGTGTTCGTTCCTCTGATCATGGTCTCATTACTGATTGTTCTTGTTATATATATTATTTTGAAATCAGGCAGAAAAATATTTAGCAGAGGGAAGACATAAATTAAAGTCCCGGGGAACAGAATGTACACAAAAAATTCCTTATTAAGATGAAACAATGGTATGAGGAGCTTTTTCAGGATTATGCTGATAAATATGACAATGTGAGTTTTACTTCAGGAACCAGGGGAGAAGTGGATTTCATTGAGCAGGAAATTGATTTTAACAAAAGTTCCCTGATTCTCGATATAGGCTGTGGAACAGGAAGACATTCACTTGAGCTGGCCAGGCGTGGTTATAAGGTCACAGGAATAGATCTTTCCGCCTCAATGATCGGGAAAGCCATAAAAATGGCACAGGAAGAGAATCTAACCATAGATTTACATATAAGGGATGCCCGTGATTTAAATTTCAGGGAATCATTCGACCTCGCTATCATGATCTGCGAAGGCGCTTTCCCTTTGATGGAAAGTGATGAAATGAACTATTCAATCCTCAAAAATGCCTGCTTATCCCTGAAGCAGGGTGGTAAACTAATTTTTACGACCCTAAATGGTTTGTTCCCGTTATTTCATTCGGTAAAGGAATTCATAAACAAAGGGTCAGATCAGGGACAAAGCACCGAAAACACATTTGACCTTATGACTTTCCGTGATTATTCAACTTATGAGACTGAAGATGATAAGGGCAATATGATCAGGCTTAGCTGTAATGAGAGATATTATGTCCCTTCTGAGATAACCTGGCTTTTAAAATCAGCCGGATTCAGTAAATCTGAGATTTTTGGTTGCAAGCTGGGTGCATTCAGCAGGAACGATCTGCTAACCTCTGAAGATTTTGAGATGCTGGTTGTCGCTGAAAAACATTAGAAGAACTTTTTAACCTTAAATCTCAGCCGTCAGAATAAGAATTTAACCTAAATCTATATGAAAATGAATTCAGATAATGCATCTTCAAAGCCATCAGGTTGGAACCGGGCAGTCAGAACAACGAAGAGAATTCTCAGGTGGTTTTTGACTATATTGATTATTTTCATCGGTACTTTCATTTACTGGAAGTATTTTTATACCTACAGCGAAGGTTACCGGGCCGGGCTCCTGCAAAAATTTTCTAACAAGGGCACTTTCTTTAAAACATATGAAGGTGAAATGATCCTGAGCAGTATTTCAAGCACATCAAATGTTGCTATCGCCTCCGAAAAATTTTATTTTTCTGTCATCAATAAAGAACTTGTTCCACAATTCGATACTCTGCAGGGAGAAAATGTAATTGTACATTATATCCAAAAGAACGGAGCGGTTTTCTGGCGTGGCGATTCAAAATACCTTGTTGACAGCATCAGGGTTAAAAGATGATAAAACCAAATGGCAATTCTTGATTCTAACATGAAAAAGGGAGGTTAATAGTGGGGAAGATGGCTGTTGCAGTTAAAGAAAATATTAAGAGCACAATTTTTATTGTTATTGGTATTTTTTCTGCAAGCTTCGGGCTGGAAGGGTTTCTTTTGCCAAACCAGTTTATTGACGGGGGAGTAACAGGCATCTCGCTAATTGTTGCACACACCACAAAAATACCTCTTTCAATCCTGATCTTTTTCATTAATCTTCCTTTTATTATACTGGCATACAGCCAGATATCAAGAATCTTTGCCATTAAAACCTTTCTGGCGATTGTAGGTTTGGCGATTGTTCTTGCTCTGGTTGATTTCCCTGTTATAACACATGACAAGCTGCTGATAGCTATTTTTGGCGGATTGTTCCTTGGTGCAGGTGTTGGCTTATCGGTCAGGGGAGGAAGTGTTCTCGATGGTACCGAGATCCTGGCTCTGTATGTGGGAAGACAGGTTGAAGCTTCAATCGGAGATCTCATTTTAATATTTAATGTCCTTATCTTCCTTTGTGCAGCTTTTTTCCTCGGAATTGAACCTGCCCTCTATTCTATACTGACATATCTTGCAGCAGGTAAGACAATCGACTATATCGTGGAAGGTGTTGAGGAATACACAGGGGTTACAATAATTTCAGAGAAGAGTTCAAAGGTAAAACGTATCCTGATGACAAAACTTGGCCGTGGCATAACCATTTACAAGGGGAAGCGAAGCATAATAGGGAAATACGCAGATATAGAAGGTGTCTCTGATATGGATATAATATTTACTATTGTCACGAAACTTGAGATAGCTAAAGTCAAAAAGCTTGTTAATGAGGTTGATGAAAATGCATTTATTTATTATTTCCCCATCAGCAACGCTAAGGGCGGGGTATTGAAAAGAAGACCGCTCCATCAGTAGTTGCCAGACTTGCTTCACGCAAATCTTATATTACTTTCTTTAATATTCCCATCACACCTCTGATAAAGGTTGCGCTTGTAAGGACTTTTACCACCGGTATATGAGGCGTGATCTCTCACGCCAAAGTGCCGGCTGGATTGATTCAACAGGCTTTGATAAGTGAGTTTTTTCCGCTCTCATTTCAGTTGTATTCTTTCTTCTCGGACGAAGAGTGATGAGAAGGGATAAAGGCGCAGAAAACCGGTAAAATGCTAATGTTGAAGAATTCCTCTTTGTCAGAAGCAGTAGCCAAATGAGAATCTAAAACCTCTATTCTTTATTTCTGTCTTATCAGATGTAATTCGCTTATCTTCAGGATTTATATTCAGTAGTCCCAGTTATGTGTTCAGCTGAAAAAAAATACCGTTTGAAAGCTGATATCCTGCAAATATATTAACTCCTGCGTCAAATGGTCTGAAATAGGATGAAGATAGGATCCCGTTGCTACGGGAATCTGCAGGTTCACTCCGGCATGATAGCCTGTGCCAGGGAATAATCAAGCTTGTCACCCATGTAGTTTTTCCCGTTCAGATTCTGAAAGTTAATGCCTCCCAGTATGCTGAAGGTGGTGCTCTGCAACAGGGTAACAGTGGTTGAAATGGCCACAAACAGGATTAAAGAATAAATTTTTGCCTTCATATTAATGCATCTTCAGATTTAATTAGGGAAGAATGTTTATTTTGCTGCCTCTTCCCCGGCTTCTGATATCATCTTTACATTTGCAGTAATGTTGAGAATTAACATTTGCATCACTTAAAAGCAGACTTCCATCCGTAAAAGTAGAAAATTCAAATTACTCTACCACTTGTGGTCTTTTGATTTACTTTTGTAAATTAATTTACTTAAATTAGATCACAATATTTCCTGGTTCAAAAACATAAAATTTTTCTGTTCCAATCATTTATTTAAACAACTAAAAATCTAATCGCCATGGCCGTTTAAAAGTAATCGAAATTATGGTATCATCTGAGAGAATCAGAACTAAAGCAGGTTTGTAAACCCTGACGGGAACCGTTTACAGAACAGGGTTCCCATTACAAAAACAAATAATTAATTATTAAATATTTCACAGAAATAAAACTACAGGAACCCTGATTGTATGTTTGAATGGTTAAGACACTGGAGATTTGGAAACCAGTATGGATATGAGCGGTTTTTCAGGGGACAGGATACAAGACCGGTAGGAAAAACGGGTATTTTACTTTCTGATCTTGGTATGCCCGGGATTTACAAAGCTGATTTCTATATAAAATTCATGGAACATGTTTTCGATTACTCCTTACCCTTCTTTTTAAAAAGGGTTATCCTGGCCGACAGGGGTATAGCCCTGATCGATCCTGCAAATCCCATGGCCAGGGAAAAATTTGTTCCGAGCCTTCTTGTTGACATGTATGGTTCTTCCACAAATAAAAGTGGACGATCATATATTGAATGTGAATATTCATGGCGCCAACCCGGAATGAAAAAGAATCCTTCCGATCACGGTTACTTTCTCTATAGCGGCGACGGGAAGGGAGGTGCCCCGGAAGTGTGTCAGAAAACCGCAGCAAAAGTTGCCGGCTGGTATTTCGGGCATCTTTTACCTGAAAAGAGAGTTCCCTGGGAATACCAGTGCGGGAAAATATTCGAAGATGCAGCCGCTATCCTCAAGAAAAGGTATGCTGAGGCTGAATTACGTCATATGAAATATACCTCTGAAGAATCCACGGCTCAAACTGTTGAGGATATGATCCAATGTGGTTGCCAGACAATAGTATATCAGTGCTTTTGTAATCCGGTCTATTCTGACTTCGAAGATTATGCCTTTGCTCTTCCTGCACTTCACCGGATCGTGAACGGAAGAGCAAAAGTGATATGCGCCGATCAGTTAGGTAACCAGCCATCAATGCGTGAAGCATACATACAGATGATCCGTGATCAGCTGGAAAATATACCCCGCAGTTCCAGAATACTACTTATCCTGTCAAAGCACGGGCACCCTTTCAAACAGGAAACATCCGACAAGAGAGGTCCGGAGTACCGGATCCCTCTTGAGAAAGGAATGATAACCGCTCTGAAGGAGTGGGGAGGTGAATGGAATCTGGTCTGGAGCGATGATGAATATGCTGATGAGTACTGGGATAACCGGAGAAAGAAATTCTCAACATTTTCTGCTTACACGAAAGCCATCGAAGAGGAATACGACCTGGCACTGGAGGTTCCTACTGATTTTATTGCCGAGAATACCGACCTTATGATCCTTCATGCAATGAAAAAATTTGTTGCATTTAGTGAGTACGACCCTTATATGCCAGTTTATTACACCGATTGGGAAATACCTCTTGTCAGGACTTTCCGAGAAGGCAAAACTACCGGGAAATACATTGGCTGCCCTGTCGGACCTTACCGGAAATTTGTTGTTGAAGCAATAATTACCTCATTGTCTGAACTACTAAGTGGTCATGAAAATAAGTAATAATTAAAAGGCAAGCTTCTTCCAAACTAATAATGAGATATTTAAGGAAGAACTATCTTTGCC
>DCVC01000299.1 GCA_002328625.1 Bacteroidales bacterium UBA2198 | reverse complement strand
TTTTTTATTTTCAGAATTTACAGGTTAACAATCATAAATAATCCCTTTTGAAAGAATGTCCCCGGAAGTTCATCAGCACGCTTCCGGGGACGGGGATTTCTGGTCTGAATGACCAGCCGTTCGGAGTGAACGGAAATCAAGCAATAGGAAATGCAGCGATTATTGCCTGACCTCGATGATGTAGTTATGGAATATCAAACAGCACACTGTCATTAAAGTTATTAACCTGGCAGCTTAATGCATTATTCATTATCTTAATGCTCATGTTAACACAGCAGACAATTATTCCGGAAACAATTTTATAAAGAGCCGGGGACAGAAAAACAACTAAAGGGTATGTTATAAAACATATTCTCAAAATTCCTTTTCCATCACATACGATCTTCTCATAGGACAATATCTTATTGTGTTTCCCTGATCCCTGATTTCGCTTACGATTCGCTTTACGCTCCTCTCGCTTATTTCAAACCGTGAAGCCAGATCAGCCGGTGAACCGGTGCTCTTTAATGCTGCGAGTCTTAAGATTCTGAACTTCAGACTCTCTTTCTCAGCCCTGGTCATAAAATCAGAATTAGTATATCTACAAACAGTTGACTAATTATAAAATTAAGAAATTTCCTGATCAAAAACAAATATTTTAGTAAATATTTTTATGTTTTTTAGAAAAATCTTTTGCGGATAGGATTTTGATTTTAAATAAGTATCGGGAAACTTGAATAGATCATTCCAAATCGCTTGAAAATCAGTTTATTCATCTTTCGCCGAACCTGCTGCTCTGCTTTATAAACATGCTGTGATACATTCCGCGCTTTTTCATCAGTTCATCATGTGTCCCGGCCTCGATGAGTTCACCTTTATCGAGCACAATTATCCTGTCGGCCAGTGTGACATTTATAAACCGGTGGCTGATAAGGATTGATGTACGGCCTTTAACGATTTCCCTGAACCGTCTGAAAATATCATATTCGGTCTCTGCATCAAGTGCACTGGAGGGCTCGTCGAGAATAAGAACAGGCGAGTGCCTGTAAAGAGCCCTCGATAGTGCCAGCTTCTGCCATTCACCCCAGCTGAGCTCCCTGCTGTCGTCAAAAAGGTTTCCTATAACTGTATTGTACCCGTTTGGCAGATTGTTTATCAACTCATGAACACCTGTTATGGAAGCGGCTGATCTGATCCTCTCCTCTGAATGCGGTTCTTCAATGTTTCCCATCCTGATATTCTCACCAACAGCAAGATTATACAGCATAAAATCCTGGAAAATGACAGAAAAGAATTTTCTGTACTGCTCCGGATCCATATTCCTGATATCATCACCATCATATTTTACTGAACCGGAATCAGGATCATAAAGCCTTGTTAGAAGCCTTACCAGAGTACTCTTTCCTGCTCCGTTCGGACCGACCAGGGCAATGATCTCACCTTTCTTTATCTCAAACGATACCTTATTGATTGTAGGGTCAGAATTACCCGGATATGTAAAAGAAAGATTTTGCACACTTATACCCTTTTTGAGGGCAGCCGGAATAATAGCAGGCGGAGAGGCGGTTACTTTTTCTTCAAGGTTGAGGAACTCAAAAGTGTCACCGATAAAAAGACTGTCTTCATAAAGCCCGGCCAGTGAGCTGAAGAGATCTTTTATATATATCATACCCTGCCGGAATGCCAGGAGGAACATTGCCATCTGTCCAAGGCTCAGCTTCCCTGTTATTGTTTGACGGGCGATAAACAACAATATGCCAAAAAACGCAACTGCCTTTACAACATCGGAAATCAACTCGATCGTGGTTCTTTTCCTGATGATATTGATCTCCTCTTCTTTTACCTTCTTGAAAGATCTTATGAAGAGGGAGATAAAATAGTTTCCCAGGCCGAATAATCTCAGTTCCCTGGCAGGCCTGTCGCCGGTAAGAAGCCAGTTGAAATATGCTGATTTTCTGGCCTCAGGTGTCTGCTGCCTCTGGAAATTATATAAGATATCGGCATAATGGAGTCTTAGCCACATCCCCGGGATATTTATCACCAGCAGAAGTAAAGCTATTGCCCAGTGCAGTGTTACAAGAAGTCCGGCCATAAGTAAAAGAGAAAGCAGTCCCCTCAGCATCGAAATCAGGTTATTAAGGATGCTGTTTGGCCTCCAGGGAGCTTCGCGTGAAGCTCTTGTGAGACAATCGAAATAATCGGGATGTTCAAAATTAATAAGATCGAGTCTTATTGATTTTGTGTGGAGGAGCTTGTACATATAGGCCTCTAGCTTAAGAGACTGCTTCTGCCGGACAAAATTTCCAAAATCAGTTGAGGCCTCATCAAGAAAATACACCAGGACCACGGCAAAAACCATCCAAAGGATATTATTAAAAGATGCATGGCCGGCTGAAACTGATGCAGTAATATCATCGATAAGGATCCTGATAAGAAAAACCAGGGCAAGAGGCAGGAAACTCCTCAGAATGGAGATTACTACATTGACAAATGCCCATTCAGGCGCACTCTTCCAGACCAGTCTGAGCGATTCTTTAAACAAATTGATTTTTTCTTTCATAAAATATCAACTGAAGATTCTTTGGAGTCTCCTGACTTTTAAAATGATCCGGACCATGAGTCTGTTCCGTTTATAATCCGGCATTCTGCCGTTATATTTTACAGGTCGTAAAGAGGTGCCTTCGGGGTATTCCATTTGTGTAACCCTGCCTGCAATCAGACCGGCATCAACAGGATCATCTTCATTATAACTGCTGTCGCCCCTGGTTATGTAATAATGCCTTTTATCTTTCATGATGATCCTGACAAGGCGGTGTACAACAAATCCTGATTCTCTTTTCCATGCAATAATATCCCCGGGAGCAGGTCCGGAATCCGTTTTATAAGGCTCAATGTATATCACGGAGCCCGGTTTTACAGCAGGATACATACTGTAACCTTCAGCTTTGATCTTAATGGTTTTTCCTTCGGAAAGAAGGGTAAAACCAATCTCTTTCAGAAAGGTATAAGAAGGAGGCTCCTTATTCATGTCTGAGGATATAATCAATTATACTCCGGTCGGGTCTGAAAAAGAGAGTAGCAACAGGGACCACCGAGCACATTATCGATACGGAACCAAGGAACCTGGCAATCATCTCGGGGTTGTAGTTGTACTGTATGCAGTTTGCAACCAGGTGCGAGACTGCAGAAGCGCCCTTGAAAGGCACCGATTTATTCTCATGGCAATGTTCTATCAAATAGATCTTATCGAGGGGCGATTCTGCCGGTGCATCATTTTTATAAACAGGAGTGTTGAACATCCTGTAGGTCCCGTCAATGTTCCTTATTATGAGTCTGTCGTCATGAATTATTCTGGCGCCGATGTTATCCCAGATCCCGGCCATTGTGGTCTTGCCTTTCCCCGAAACTCCGCTGAAAAGATATCCATGCCCGTCGTAGTAAATGCCTGAAGCATGTACCATGATATCATCATTTATTGCAGTAAGGTAGTAGAGGACCAGTCCGTCGAGCGGATATTCAAAGGGGTCGGTTTCATATCCGGCTTCCTGAAGCCAGAGATCCCATTCCCTTAAAGCAAGGGATAATTTAAGATATGCCTTTTTGCCCGGGCAGGAATCAGGGAAGTTTGAGACTATAATAAGGTCGGAATGGTGCTTATACACACTCCAGAAATTCTCACGTTTTTTGACCTTGATGCCTTTTATCTCAACAGTATAAGGAGCAACAAATACTCTTTCGGCTTCTTCAGGCAGATCATAGCTTCCATGGTGAACCCGGATAAGTACATTATAGTCATCTTCGTACCAGATATTCCTGGTGAATCTCTCGGCCGGAAACAGTTCAGGACCATCGTCTGATGATTCAAAACGGATTTTATATCCCGCAATATTTAAATTATAATTTCTCATTCGCTGATAATAAGGTATTTACTCATATCATCACAAAATGAAAACAGATCAGATGATGCGGTTTCATAATCTGTATCATACTCAGCTGTTAGTGCATTTATTATTTCATTGACACTCTTTTTACCATCGATGAGTTCCCAGATGAAGGCGCCGGTTTCATTGAGAGTGTAAACACTGTTCATGTCGGCTATATTGTTGGTTACCGGAACAAGGACATACTCATTTCCTGTTTTTCTGGTGACTACTGAAGGAGAATGTGAGAGTATTGATTTAAGGTCTGTCATGAGGTTTTTATTATAAATCAAATTTATTAAAATTTATGGTACCTTTTCTTACCTTCGCAAAAACTTAAATATGAGCAAAAAGAGTAAGGGGAAATACAAGGTAAAAGCTGAAACGAAGGGTTACATAACCGGCATTGTCGATATGACGAGGATGGGTTATGGATTTATATCATCAGATGAGATGGAGGATGATGTGTTTGTCTCTGCCAGAAATTTAAAAACAGCGCTTCACGGGGACAAAGTTAAGGTATTGTTGTATGCAAAGAGAAAAGGGTCGAGGCCCGAAGGAGAAGTGGTTGAGATTATTGAAAGATGGAGAACATCATTTGTAGGGACGGTTGAGATAATGC
Organism: Bacteroidales bacterium UBA2198; assembly: GCA_002328625.1. Lineage (GTDB taxonomy): Bacteria > Bacteroidota > Bacteroidia > Bacteroidales > VadinHA17 > LD21. Next base: position 3,437 of record DCVC01000299.1, on the reverse strand, counting down.
CCAACTTTGCTTTTCTGATCCCCGACAACAAAAACATGCCCTTTGATCTTTTCATCCCCTCCTCGAAGCTTAACGGAGCAAAACAGGGACAGAAAGCTGTTGCAAAGGTTATTGACTGGGATCCACGGTCGAAGAACCCGGTTGGGGAAATAATAAATGTGCTTGGCTATCCCGGATTGCATGAAACAGAGATGCATGCAATACTGGCCGAGTTTGAACTGCCCTCGCATTTCACGGAAGAGGTTGAGCAGGATGCAGAAACAATACCGGCAGAAATAATGAAGGAAGACCTTAAGTACCGGAGAGATTTCCGTGCGGTCCCGACTTTTACAATTGATCCTGCAGATGCCCGTGATTTCGATGATGCTCTTTCTCTTCAGCAGCTTAAAAACGGCAACTGGGAAGTCGGTGTTCACATAGCAGATGTGACTCATTATGTACAACCGGGAACGCTCACCGAAAAAGAGGCCCGGCAAAGAGCCACATCCGTATATCTTGTCGACAGGGTGGTGCCTATGCTTCCTGAAAGGCTGTCGAATCATATTTGTTCCCTGAACCCTTCTGAAGACAAACTTACTTATTCGGCTGTTTTTGAACTTAATCACAGAGCAGAGGTGCTTGATGAATGGTTTGGAAGAAGCATTATCAATTCCGACAAACGATTTTCGTACAGCGAGGCACAGGAGATTATTGACACGGGTGAAGGGGAAATGAATGATCAGATTCTTGTACTTCACAGGCTTGCACAGCAGCTCAGAACCCACAGGTTTGCTTCCGGCTCCTTTGCTTTTGAAAAGGTGGAGGTTCAGTTCGATCTTGATGATCTGGGCAAACCTCTTGGCATACGGTTTCGCGACATGGGTACTGCAAATGAACTTATTGAAGAATTCATGCTTCTGGCAAACAGAAGAGTTGCTGAGTTCATCGGGAAGAAACTCAAAGGTAAAACATTTGTATACAGGGTTCACGATAAGCCAGATCCTGAAAAGATAAACAGCTTCAGCCATTTTATCACCCGGTTTGGCTATAATCTTGCTGAAGCTGATAAATCCTCTCTGCCAGGGGCAATAAACAAGCTTATGAACGATGTGGCCGGGAAGAAGGAGCAGAATATTATTGAGACACTTGCTTTGAGGGCGATGGCAAAAGCTGTTTACTCGACTGACAATATTGGACATTACGGATTAGCATTCAAATATTACACGCATTTTACTTCACCTATCAGAAGATATCCCGACATGATGGTTCACAGGCTGCTTACTGCCTATCTTACGGGAGAGAATCCGGGTAGCCATGATAAGTACGCTAAACTATGTGAACACTCTTCAAAGATGGAACGGCTGGCAGCTGAGGCAGAAAGGGCATCGGTAAAATACAAGCAGGTTGAATTTATGAGCGATAAACTGGGAGAGGAGTTTGAAGGTGTGATATCAGGAGTTACTGAATGGGGCTTTTATGTAGAGATCATTGAGAACCAGTGTGAGGGGATGGTAAGCATCAGGGAACTGGGGGATGATTTCTATGAGTATGATGAAGATAATTACTGTATAAGGGGACGATCGACAGGTAAGGTTTATACTCTTGGCGACCGTGTTAATGTTGAGGTTGTGAAGGCTGATCTTCAAAAGAAACAATTAGATTACAGGCTTGCCTGATCTGCCTCAATTAATCTCAGTAATTCTTCAGCGGCCGATTCCTGGGGAATATTCTTAAATACGGGAATAGTGCCCCTGTAAATATGAACTTTCCCGTCAGCTGCTCCAACATAACCATAATCGGCACCTGCCATTTCGCCGGGGCCATTCACTATACAACCCATAATTGCTATTTTGAGCCCTGTCAGATGGCCTGTAAGAGCTTTTACCTTCTTAACTTCTTTTTGAAGGTTGAATTTTGTACGGCCGCAGGTCGGACAGGAAATATATTGATTTTTTGTAATCCTTGCTCCTGTTTCCTGCAGGATAGCAAATGAAATATCTTTCAGTTTTTGTCCCCGGACCTTACCCCTGTTCGTTATGCAAACTCCATCGGCACGTCTCGTTATAAAATATCGCCCCAGCAGACAAGCGGCATCAACAGCCAGTTTATCGGCATCGTCTTCGTCAAAGACGGGATTAAGAATGATCTTTCCTTTCGTTTCAACAGAAAACGGCACAAAGGTGGTTGCATCAAGTGTAATAACCTTACCTGTAAAAGTCTCCCCGCTCTCCATAAGGATAGAACCGTTTTCATCCGCCAGGACTTCCGGTTTATAAGATTTTTCTCCTGATTTAAAGCTGAGTTTATCTGCAGGGTTTGCAACACGGCCTGCTGCTCCGCCAATAAACCGAAGTATCTCTTTAGCAACAGGTATCTCATTTTCGGGCTCTTCCGACAGGGAGACCCTTATAGTATCGCCAATTCCTTCAGAGAGCAGTGTTCCGATACCGGCTGCTGACCTTATCCTTCCGCTTACTCCCTCGCCGGCTTCAGTGACACCAATATGAAGCGGGTATGAAAATCCTTTCTCTGTCATCATGCAGGCGATCATTCTGGTGGCTTCAACCATAACTGCAGTATCTGATGATTTCATTGAAAGCACCATATTTTTGAAGTTCTCACTCCTTAAGATATTGATGAACTCCATAGCTGAATAAGCCATTCCTTTGGGAGTATTTCCATATCGTGTCATTATGCGGTCAGAGAGTGATCCATGGTTGACACCCACACGTATAGCTGTTCCATGATAGTGACATATTTTGATCAGAGGAAGCACTCTCGAATGGATCCTCTCAAGTTCTTCGTTATATTCTTTTTCGGTGAATTCCACTTTTGTGAATGAAGCTCTTTTATCGGCGTAATTACCGGGATTTATCCTTACCTTTTCCACCAGTTGTGCAGCCACCTCAGCTGCCGAAGGATTAAAATGTATATCAGCGATTAGAGGGTTATCAAATCCTGCCCTGTGAAGTTCCCTTTTGATGTTTGCAAGATTCCCTGCTTCCCTTGTTCCCTGTGCCGTCAGCCTAACATAGTCGGCTCCCGCTTCAATGATCCTTATGCACTGCGCGACAGAAGCCATGGTATCGAGGGTATCGGTGTTGGTCATCGACTGGATACGGACGGGAAGATTCCCGCCCATAAGGGTGGAGCCAACGGGAACGGGTGTGGAGATATACATTCTGTCACATTTCCCAATCCGCTCCATCCTTCCTGTCTTTTATAGTGATACCAAGATTATTGAGATCCTCCCTGATCTTATCCGAAACATTCCATTCCATTCTTTTTTTTGCATCCTGTCTCAGACTGAGAATGATCTTCACCAGCTCATCCGTAAGCTTCTCATCTCCCTTTGCAGTGCTTTCATCTTTCAGGCCCAGGATTTCAAAAATGAAGGTATTGAACAGCTCTTTCAATGAACCGAGATCGGCTGCATTCAGCTTCCCGGTGCCATCACT
>DCVC01000137.1:10116-11393 GCA_002328625.1 Bacteroidales bacterium UBA2198 | reverse complement strand
TATTACAGGCCTGAATATAAGTATAATAGTGATTTTGAGACTATATTCCCCCGTATGTACAGCCCGGAACCTGACCATGAAAGTGCATATAAATACTGGGGCAGGATAGAAGGACGCAAATATTCGGCAGGCTCAGGGTCAGGAAAAGAAGTAATCGTATGCCCAACTTTCGTTGAGAACCTTCGTTATTTTTTCAGATATCAGACAGGATATATGTACCTGAGGTATTTCATGTGGAATTTTGTCGGAAGGCAGAACGATAACCAGGGAAATGGTAATCCGCTTCAGGGCAACTGGATAAGCGGAATAAAATTCATTGACAATGCAAGATTGGGCAATCAGGAAAATATACCTGATGATCTGAAGACAAACCCGGGGAGAAACAGGTACTATTTCCTGCCGCTTCTATTAGGTCTGGCAGGAATTATTTGGCAGTACAGGAAAGAAAAGAATGATTTCTGGCTGGTTTTTGCATTTTTCTTTATGACGGGTATAGCAATAATTTTATATCTTAATCAATATCCGAACCAGCCGAGAGAACGTGATTATGCCTATGCCGGTTCATTTTACTCCTTCGCGATTTGGATAGGCATGGGATTCATGTTTGTTTCCGAAATTCTCAGGAAGTTCTTAAAAGAGAAGCTCGCAGCTGCAATAACATTTGTAATACTTCTTGCAGCAGTTCCGGTTCTTATGGCATCACAGAACTGGGATGATCACAATCGCTCAGGTCGTTATACAGCGAGAGATATCGGGGCCAATTACCTTCAATCGTGTGCTCCCCATAGTATTATCTTTACCTATGGCGATAACGATTCATTCCCCGTGTGGTATGTCCAGGATGTGGAATCTGTGAGGGATGATATCCGCGTTGCTAACCTCAGTTATCTTCAGGCAGGATGGTACATTGATATGATGCGGCAAAAGGCCTTTAATTCTGATCCGATGCCCTTAACCCTGGAGTCGGAAAAATACATGGATGGTGTCAGAATCCATCTACCTGTTGTCAGCAGGGTTGATAAACCTGTTGAAATGAGCCAGATAGTTCACTTCGCAGGGCTCGATGACAGGAAGTATATGATCGACAGGAGCGGAAAAGGTGACTACCTTAATTTTTTGCCTGCAAATAAATTCATAATAGATGTTGATAATGAAAAGGTCCTGTCAAACGGTACCGTGAAAGAATATTTCAGTGACAGAATTGTTAATCCGATGATATGGGAATACACTGAAAGCGATGCTTTTAAAGGCGACCTGGCAATAATGGACCTTCTTTC